>PNBO01000330.1 GCA_003136095.1 Myxococcales bacterium | reverse complement strand
GCGCGTTTCCGTACTTCAGTGGCGGCGGATTCCCACTGCCTCTCGGCGGAGCGTGGATCGCGGTGTCCCTTAGTATCCGGCCGACAAGCCGGGCTGCTGGCAAGGAGGGCAGAGAACCGGACCGGAATGTACTGATGTACTTGAGGACGACCGGGGCCCCCGCGCGGTCACCAGACCGCGTGGGGTGGTCTGGATGCGCAGGCCCGACGCGGCTCCCGGCCCGGATCGTCGCCCGTCGGTGAATCGAAGAATTGAAGCAACAGTGCTAGCCGGAACGCATGTACTTCCAGTGCTTCTTGAGCCAGCGCTTCGGCCCCTTGTCGCTGCAGCCAAAGGGCCGGTCCGCGGGATCGCAGAACAGCCGCACGTGCATGTGGTCGTCGTGCGGCTGCGAGTCGGTGGGCTGGTGGAGCAACGCCAGCGCCCGCATCACGATGGCGGGGTCCGTGCCCTCGCGCTCGGCCTCGGCCAGCAAGAGTCCCGCCAGGTCCCGATGAACGAAGATCCACTGCACCTCGGCCGCGGGGTTCGACAGCATCGCGCGTACCAGGGCCCAGTTCCTGCGTGCATCGAACTGTGCCTCGGGCACCGGCTGCGAGATGACTCGACCGACGCGCGCTGCCGACCAGCGTTCGGCCCGGCCGTCCCCACCGAAGTGGAGCATGGCGGGCAGGTCGTGCAGGGGCTGGCCGGCGCCGTCGCACGCGAAATAGAAGATGTCCACGTCGCGGCCGCTCGCGTGCGAGCGGTGCATGGCCGCATCGCCGCCATGCCGGCCAGAGATGTCGCCTAGGTACGCGGTGCTGCCGGGAATCGTGTCGGCCACCTCGCGGAAGACTCCGACGAGCCAGCGCGCGACCTCCTCGGTCGCATACCGGTGATCGCGCGGCCGCCACTCGGAGTGGACCGCGTAGCCGGAGCCTTCGAATGGCAGCGCCACCGGGTGTACGAGCGCGCCCTTGGCGTGCGATCCGACCGAGATGCTCCCGCCGTCACTCGCGAATACACCGAGGCAGCCGGAAAGCGCCAGTGCGCCCAGACCCATGCTGGCGGCGCACAGCCGATGCCGGGCCGGCTCGGACGATGGGCGACCTTGCGAGCAACGGACGGCCAGGCGGACGTCCGGCACCCCTAACCGTAGGCCTTTTCGATACGCTCCTGGTCCTCTTTGCAGCGGATGCAGAGCGTGGTTTCAAGACGCGCCTCCAGCCGTTTCATCGAGATCAGCTCCCCGCACTGCTCGCACAATCCGAAGGTGCCTTCCTCGATCTTCTCCAGCGCATGGTCGATCTTCTGCAAGAACGTCTTCTCACGACCACGCAACCGGAATGTGAACGATTGCAGGTACTCAGACGAGGCCAGGTCCATTTCGTCCGGCAGGTCGTCGGATTCGAGCGTCATGTCCTCGCTCAGGGTTCGTTGCGCGTTCCGCAGGATGTCCTTCTTTCGCGTCAGAAGGATGTCGCGAAACTTCTTGAGGTCTTTCTTCTTGAGACCGGTCCCTTCCATGTATCCCCTTGTTTCAGAATAGCTTTGTGTGGCTGGCTAGTCTAGCTTGGGTTTCTCGCGCAGGCACCTGGTCGTTGGTGTCAGTCGTTGGCACCACGCCTTGACAGGTTACCCGATTGCTGCCTAAATGCCGAAAAGTCATACATGGGAGTCCATCCATAAGCGGGGTGCTACATGGCCGGTTCTGACAAGCGGAAACAGAGTCTCTACTTCCCAGAAGAAATGCTGAAGGAAATCCAGGAGGAAGCCACGCGTCAAGACCGTTCCTTGTCGTGGATCGTGCAGAAGGCGTGGAAGATCTCTCGCAAAGAGATCATGAAGTACCCGTCGGTCAACGAATTCCCCGGCGAAGACGACGAGCGCGGTGCCACGGAATAGCGACCCACCGCCCGTCGCTCCCGAAGTCGACGTCGTGCCGGGCCTTCATCCTTCGCTGCCCGGACAGCAGCTCCAACCCAACCAGGTTGTGCTATGGCCGACATTCTGATAGTCGGTGACGAGGTTTCTCCCGTCGCCGAGAGTGAGGCCGCCGTTTGCGCCGGGGCTCTCGCGAGAGCGCTCTCGGCGGCCAAGCACGGGGTCACCATTCTGACCCTGGCCGCCGAAGACCGCGCCACGCGTATCCCCGGCATGGCGCGCCGCCTACGCACCGTGCTTGCGCGTTTGGCCGACGGTGACCGCGAATGCACCCTCTTCGAGGGCCGCTCCGCCATCAGCCAGTGTCCTCTCCACGTGCTGGGGGCGGAGCCGTCGGATCGCGGCCACAGCGCGGCCTATCTGGCCAGCGCTGCCGCGGCCCTGGTCCGCGACGAGATCTGCCGGCCGGACGCCATCATCGCCTGGGGGGAGGCCGCGGCCGCCGTGCTGCCCGCCATCCAGGCCAACGCGCGCCTCTTCGTCCTGCCGACCGGGGGCTGGGGCCCTCCCCTGACGCAGAGCGAGCGCGCGGCGCTCAATCCCAATGCGCCGGATCTCGCCATGGCCAAAGGCTCCCTGGCCGGGCTGGGCGCCATCGACGCGGACGTGGTGGTCTTTCCCAGCCCGTCCTCAGCCCGAAGATTCGAGGACACCGGCGAATTCTCGTTTCGCGCCTCGGATCAGCCCGTGGTTTCGATTCGCCTCGGCTGCGACGAGGCCCCACACGACCCTGCCACCGACCCAGCCCTGGCGGCCACCTTCACCTCCGAGACGCCGGCCGGCAAGGCCGAGTGCCGCAAGGCCCTCGCCCGGCGAACCTCGCTGGCCCTGGGCCCTCGCACCCTGCTCCTCGCCACGGCGCCGCTCACCGTCGCGAGCGGTGGCCGGGCACTCGTCGGAGCGGTGGCAAGCCTGGTCCGTTCCGATGTCACCATCGTGGTTTCAGGCGGAGGCGAGCGAAGCCTGCTCGACGACATCAAGCGTCTCGCCATCGAGACGCCGGGCAAGATCGCGGTGCATCCGGAAGCTGGGCCGGCGGCGGAGCGCCAGATCCTCGCCGGGGCGGACGCCCTCGTCCTCGCCGACGGGGACAACCAACTGGCACGGCTAGCCGGCCTGGCCATGCGTTACGGCACGTTGCCGCTCGCGCCTGACAGCGCCGCATACCACGACTACATGGTCGATTTCGATGTCGCCTCACGAAGCGGGACCGCCCTTCTCTTTCAGCCTGATGACGCCTACGAGCAGGTCTCGGTCGTCCTCCGGGCGGCCGCGCTGCGAGGCAATCCCGATGTCTGGCACGAGCTGCAGCGGAGACTGATGCGTTCGGCGCCGCCCTGGGCGAGCACTGCCGCTCTCTTCGAGAGTCTCTGCTTCAGTCCGCCGGCTTCCGCGTGATGGTCACGGCGAGAACGCCGTCGATCTCGGCGATCGCGCCGTAGGCCCATGCGCGACCGTCGACCAGGAGCACCACCGGACCGTCGCGGCGAACGACGAGCGGCGCGGGATGGGCGGGATCAATGGTGGGACAAGCGTACCCGGCCGTGACCTGCACGCCCCCGGGACTGGCTGCTGCCCGCATACGCTGGACCACCGCCGCACGGTCGGGGCGAGTAGCGGCCTCCCCCGCTTGGCTGTCCGCGGCTACGACCACCCCCTCCGTGGACCACCAGGCCGGGACCGATCTCACGTCGCGGCTGACGCGCACCGGCCAGGCCTCGTCCGGAGACAGGGCGGCGGTCTCGTCGAACACGACCTTGTCCCCTGGTCCGGCGCCAGCCAGTTCGGAGCCCGCGACGGTCGTGGCCGCCAGTTCGAGCGATGGCGAGAAGGTTCCGCGGCCCGGGCCCCGCGTTGCCCAGGCGCCCGCGAGAAACTCCTCGCTCGCGGCCAACCATGCCTGACCCTCCCGGCCGAGCAATCTGACGGTGAAGGCGATGACGAAGGTCCCCGTCCCTGGCCTCGCCCCGGCACCTGCAGCCAGCCGGAGCCCTGGCGTAAGACCGCGATCGACGAGCAGCGTCGCGAGCGTGCCAGCGAGCACCCCGCGCTCGATGCGCGAGAGCGGGCCAGCGAACAGCGGCATGGCCAGCCCCAGGACCGCGTTCACCAGGCCCACGGCGAGCCCCTGCTCGACCAGCAGCACCCCCGACTGGCCCGCGCATTCGAGCGCCATCACCTCGGCCGCGGGCCAGCCGTCATCCCGCCAAGCCCGCGCGGCAACTCGATCGAGGAGTGCGGGGCGAACGAGCGCCTCGCCCGCGCCGGGGATCCGCGCGGAAATCTCGGCGGGCATACCGAGTTGTACGATGAGGTGCGTGGCCGCCGCACGGGTAGCCTCCTCACCGGCAGATGGGACCGTCGACCGTCGTTCCACTTCCCGTTGTGTGCTCATGCGCGAACTACCACCCCCCTGTGGGCCAGAATTGCCGCGATTGTCGGCGGGAAGTCAAGCGCGAAGCGGCCGGCCCGCCGGCACCGGAGGCCAGCCGGGCCCAGAAAAACGCCGTGGTTGGGCCGAAATCGTCATGCGGCGTGAACCACGTTGTGTCCCCGGAGCATCTAGCTAAGGTATAGTGAATTGTAGAGCACAGGGACGTGGATTCGTGAAGCCATACGAACGAGTGATCGGGATCAGTTGCAGTCAGATGGTGGACTACTGCATGGACTACCTGGCGGGCAGCCTCCCGGCCGAGGAGCGGCAGAGTTTCGACGGGCACCTGGCCTACTGCCCTGAATGCGTCAAGTTCTTCGAAACCTACAAGAAGACCCCCGAGATCTCGCGCGAAGCCCTCTCTATCGAGATGCCCGAACGCGTCCGCAGCGAGGTTCGCAGCTTCCTGCGCCAGCGCTACGACAAGTAGCCGGGACGCCCAGGCGGGGGCCGAGGGCCGGTCAGCGATGGACTTCGCCGAGCAGCGTGCTTGACAGACGGTGCGACAGAGGCAAGATGACGGCAAGAGTATGCCCGTCGGCTTGGTTTGTCCCCGTTGCGATGCACTGACCGGCCTCGACGCGAGCCGGTGCCCTCTCTGCGAGGTGCCCCTCGGCGAGTCGAACCAGCCCTTATCACCTAATGCCCGCCCGCCCGCCTCTCGTTCGGAGGAGCACATGTCGACCAGAACCTGTCCTAGTTGTGGGAATACCGTTCCCGAGATTGACCGCTTCTGCGGCCAGTGTGGCACGCGCATGGATGGCGCCGCTCCCCCACCCGCGGGCGGCGGCGCCGGCAAGACCATGTTCTTCTCCGGCGTGCAACTCTCCGGCGTCGCAAAGCTGGTGCTGGTCAAGGCGGACACCGGCGACGGCCTCGCCTACCAGTTGAGCGGCACCGAGCACGTCGTCGGCCGCACCGAGGGCGCGATTCTCTTTCCCGATGATCCGTTGCTCTCGCCCCGCCACGCGAACTTCATGTATCGCGATGGCCGGCTGTGCGTGCTTGACGAAGGATCGACCAACGGCGTGTTCATCCGCATCCATTCCCCGGCGCGGCTGGAATCAGGGGCGGCCTTCCTGATCGGCGAGCAACTGTTGCAGGTGGAAGCCCTGGCTCCCGATTTCGGCCCGCAGCCCGACGCCGAGGGCACTTACTACTACGCCAGCCCCAAGCGCGCCTCGAAGATGCGGCTCATCCAACGCCTGCGCGGCGGCGATATCGGGCTCATCGTACGCGCGCGGGGCGACAGCATCACCCTGGGCCGCGAGGGCAACGACGTGAACTTCCCGGATGATCCCTTCATCTCCGGACGGCACGCCGAGGTCGCCATCGGGCTCGATGGCGCCTTCACCATCACCGACCAGGGTTCCAAGAACGGCACGTTCGTGCGCATCGCCGGCGAGACCCCTCTCGTCCATGGCGACTACGTCTTCGTCGGGCAGCAGCTCCTGCGAGTGGAAATCACCTAGGGAAGGAAACGCACGATGAAGCAGCCCACAACAACGGTTTGCGCGGAGGGTCTCTCGTGATCACCTGTTCTCGTTGCGGCAAGGAAAACCAGGACCTCTACAAGTTCTGCCTCGGTTGCGGCGCCAAGCTGCAAACGGCGCCCGCGCCTGGGGCGGCACCCGCGCCGAAGCCTGCGGCTCTCGCGGAGATGCTCCCGCCAACACCGCCGCCCGAGTTTGGCAGTCCATCGATCAGCGTGGCGAAGACCGCCGTACCGCCCGACCCCGCTAGCTTCTCCGCCATGGGGCCCACCATCACCGCCACCTCCGGCGCGGCCTTTGGCGCCTTGCCGGGCCAGCCCCAGGCCATGGGTCCAACCCCGCCTCCCGCAGCCGCGTCTCCGGCGTTTGCACCCCCGGCGGCCGCCGTGCCTGAATCCGGCCCGCGCCCGCTCGCCGCGGGCGGTCCTGCCTCCGGACCCTCGGTGCAGATCGGCCTCGGCTCGGTTCCCATGCAGGTTCCCGTCCGACAGAGCCCGCTTCCGGCCAGCCCGGCTGCGGCCAGTCCGTTCGGCGCGCCCTCGATGTCCACGTCGGTGCCCGCGACGGCGATCCCGGCCATGCAGGCCGCACATGTTTCCCCGTTTTCCCCGCCACCCGTCGAAACCGTCGCTTGCCCCAACTGCGGCAAGCAGGTCGCGTCCGCCTTCGCTTTCTGTGGCGGTTGCGGGCACCGCATGAAGGGCGCCCCCGGGGCGGTGGCCGAGGCCGCCGTCGCGCGCGCCGATGCGGTCGCGCCGGTACCCGTNNTCGCCTCGCCATGCCGAGTTCGTGCTCAGCGAAGGCGGGCTCGAGGTGCGCGACCTGCGCAGCTTGAACGGCGTCTTCGTGCGTATTACCGAAGAAGAGCCGCTCGAATCCGGCGATAGCTTCCGCATCGGCCAGGAACTGCTGCGCTTCGACGCCATCAATCCGCCGACGCCGCTTGAGGACGACACCGAGATCATCGGCACGCCCAATCCCGGGTACTGGGGCCGCCTGTCGGTGGTGGTGGGCCGCGACCTCGATGGTCCCGCCTTCCCGCTCTTCGACGAAACCGCCAACATCGGCCGCGAACGGGGCAACATCCTGTTTCCCGAGGATGGCTATGTCTCGGGTGGACACTGCCAGCTTTCGGTGCGCGAGGGCCGGGTCTTCCTCAAAGATCTCGGATCGTCGAACGGGACGTTCCTGCGCGTGCGCGAGAACCGCTCGCTGCCATCGGGCAGCCTGATGCTCATGGGCCAGCAACTCTTCCGCATCGCCTACAAGTAGCGGCCGCGGGACGCAGCCGGGGAGAGCACAGAGAAGAAGCGGAGGGCACGGAGGCAGGAGTAGAAGGAGGGTTCGGATCCGAAAACCCTTTCCCTCTGGTCTCCGCCACCTTGCGAAGCCCGTCGCGAGAGGCGCAGAGCTCTCGCAGGGTTCTGCGCGGGATGGTCTTACTTCTTCTGGTCCGGCTTCTTGCCGAAGAACGCCTGGCGCATGTCGCCAGTCGACTTTGGCTCCACGTAGCGGAAGCCGGTCGGAATCTTGAAGCGGGTGCCGTTGTCGAAATCGAGCGTGACATCGACCGGCCCCTTGTCGCCACTGGGCGTGATCACGCTGATCTTGTTGGTCGACGAGATCACGACTTGGTCGCAGACGTGCGTGCCGAACGTGATGCGGGCCTGCGTCTTGCCGGGCTGGAATCCGCTGCCAATGATGTTGATGTGATCGCCACCCCCGGTGATGCCCTCGGCGGGCTCGACGCGATCGACGCGCATCTTGCCAGTCTCATCACAAGACGCCACGTAACCCAAAACGAATAGAATCGTCACCAGCCGATAGACGCGTTTCATGTGGGCTCCTCCTCGGTCTGGTCGTCACCTTAGCCCGCATGCGTTGGGTGGTCAACGAAGACTCGCTCTGACGCGCCGTGAAATTCACGCTGCCGAATTCGCGCTGGCTGGCACGACGAGGTGTCCCCGGGCGGCGGCGTTGGTAAAGAGCCGCGAAACGATAACTCGTGCAAAGAGCGCGGCCGAGGCGCCCGGATGGCAAGGAGCGAGGAGCGAGCATACCCGTCGGTATGTGAGCGACGAGCGACGCAGCCAGCCGGGATGGATCGGCCGCGCACCTGCTAGAGTTATCGTTGAGCGGCGACTAAGCTGCGACTGCCGATGCAAGCCGCCGTCTCGGTCCAGCAACTTTTCACCACGCTCGAACGCGAGCTCGGTGGCAGGGCGGCGCGGCGGCCGGTGCAGATCCACGGCGCGACACCGCCGCTGGCCGCGGCCATCGCCGCCCACCTGGCCCGGGCGCAAACCGGACCCATCCTCTACGTCATCGCCGACGAGGATGAGGTTGAATCGCGCAGAGCCGCCCTCGAGTTCTTCCTCGGCAACCCGAACAAGAGCGACGATCCGTTGGCTCCGCCGCCGGTCATGGCGTTCCCCGCCGCCGACGTTTCGCCCTATGTCGAGGTTCAGCCCGACCGGCGAACCGCGATGGCGCGACTGTCCCTGCTCTACCGGTTGGCGCACGACCTGGCCCCGCCCGTCCTCGTCGCCTCCGCGGCCGCGCTCTTTCGCCGCGTGATCCCGCCCGCGCCCTTCGCGCGCCTATGCGGGAGCGTCGAGGTGGGCCGCCGGTTCGACCGGGAGGCGCTGGTGCGCGACCTTCTGCGCGGCGGGTTTGCCCGCGCGCAGGTCGTGGACGATCCCGGCACCTTCGCCGTGCGTGGCGCGGTGGTCGACGTCTTCTCCCCCGTCTACCGGCACCCCGTGCGCATCGAAATGTTCGGTGACGAGGTCGAATCGCTGCGTCTCTTCGACGCGGCCACGCAGCGCACCCTGCGCCCCATCGAGCGCCTAGCCTTCCATGCCGTGCGCGAGACCGTGGCCACCGAGGGCGGCAATCCGCGCGCCCGCGTTCTCGACGCTGCCGATCGCGCGGCCTATCCGTCGAGCAAAACGCGTACCATCCTGGAGCACATCGAGGCGGGCGAGGAGTTCTTCGGCATCGAATGCCTGGCGCCCGTCTTCCACGCGCGCATGGGCTCCGTCTTCGAGTACCTGCCGGCCGCGACCACGCTGGTCGTCGAGGATCCCGAGGCCACGCTGGCGCAAGCCCGGCGCGAGATGAGCCGCCTGCGCGAAAGTGCCAAGCATCGGCTGGAAGACCATCGGCTGGCCCTCGACGCACACGAATTCTTCCTCGACGAGGACGAGGCGCAGCAGGCGCTCGGCGAACGCCCAGGCATCGAGTTGCACACCGTGGAGATCGAGCCCATGGCAGTGGCTGACGCGACGGATGCAGCCCTGCGTGTGCGGGTCGCCGCCCTGCCCACCGCCGGCCTGCGCGCCGAGCTACTCAAGCAGCGTGGCGACGCCGACATCGGTCCGCCAATCGCCCGCCGACTGCGCGCCTGGCTCGAGGGCGGTGCGCGGGTGTGCCTGGTCGCGCCCGGCCGGAGCCATGCCGAGCGCCTTACCGCCGTGCTCTCGGCGTTGGGGCTTGCCGCCGAAACGCGCCGGAACGAGGGCGGGCTGGCGTCTTTGCTCGCGCCCGGCGGCGCGCAACTCTCCGTCCTGGTGGGGTCGCTCACGCGTGGCTTCGAGCTGCCCGCCGATCGCCTGGTCATCGTCGCGGAAGAAGAGATCTTCGGCCCGCGCGCGCACCGGCCCCCGCCGTCCAACAAAGCCGCGTCCTTCGGCGATCTGTCCGGGATCGCCGCGGGCGATCTGGTGGTGCACGACGAGCACGGGGTGGGCCGCTACCGAGGCCTGGCCAAGCTCGCCGTTCGCGGCGTGCCGCAGGACTTCCTCCACCTCGAGTACGCCGGCGGCGCCCTCTACCTGCCGGTGTATCGCGTCTCCGTGATCCACCGCTTCGCCGGCGGCTCGCCCGAGAGCGTGCGGCTCGACAAGCTGGGCGGCGCCACCTGGACCGAGAAGCGGAGGCGCGTGTCGGCCGGGACGCGCAAGATGGCCGAGGAGCTCCTCCAGCTCTACGCCCAGCGCCGCGCCCTGCCCGGCCATGCCTTCCCCGCCCCCGACGTGATGTTCAGCGAGTTCGAAGAGACCTTCGCCTTCGAGGAAACCGCGGACCAGGAACGCGCCATCGGCGAGGTACTGGCCGATATGCAGGCCGAGACGCCCATGGACCGCCTGGTGTGCGGCGNNGGCTACGGCAAGACCGAGGTCGCCCTACGCGCGGCCCTGCTGGCCGTGTCGGGCGGCCGACAGGTCGCGGTGCTGGCCCCCACCACGGTGCTCGTCGAGCAGCACGTCGTCACCTTCAGCGAAAGGTTCCGCGACTTTCCCGTGCGCGTGGCCTCGCTGTCGCGCTTTCGCAAGCCGGCCGAGCAAAAGGCCATCGTGCGCGACCTCGAGGCCGGCCAGGTCGACGTGGTCGTCGGCACGCACCGTCTGCTCTCGCGCGACGTGCACTTCAAGCAGCTCGGCCTGCTCGTTATCGACGAGGAGCAACGCTTCGGCGTGACCCACAAGGAGCGGCTCAAGGAGATGCGCTCGCAGGTGGACGTGCTGACCCTGACCGCGACGCCGATCCCGCGCACCCTACAAATGGGCCTCGCCGGCCTGCGCGAGATCTCGGTCATCGCCACGCCACCCGCCGACCGCCTGGCCATTCGCACCTTCGTCTGCCAGTTCGATCCCGTCCTGCTTGGCGAGGCCATCGCCAAGGAGCTGGCGCGCGGCGGCCAGGTCTTCTTCGTGCATAACCGTATCGAGGATCTGGCGAAGTGGACGAAGGAGGTCCGAGCCATCGCGCCCCAGGCCCGCGTGGCCATGGCGCACGGCCAGATGGCCGAGGGCAAGCTCGAGAAGGTGATGATCGATTTCGTCGACGGCCGCTACGACATCCTGTGCTGCACGACCATCATCGAATCGGGGCTCGACATCCCGCGCGCCAACACAATGATCGTCAACCAGGCCGACCGTTTCGGCTTGGCACAGCTCTACCAGTTGCGCGGCCGCATCGGCCGCGCGCGCGAGCGCGCCTTCTGCTATCTGGTGGTGCCCTCCGAGCAGCGCATGACCAACGAGGCGGCGCAACGTCTGGCCGTGCTCCAGCGCTTCACCGAGCTGGGCGCCGGCTTTCAGATCGCCAGCGCCGATCTGGAGATTCGTGGCGCCGGCGAGCTCCTCGGGGCGAAGCAATCCGGCCTGGTCGCGGCCGTCGGCTTCGACACCTATGCGCGCATCCTCGAAGAAGCGGTGGCCGATCTGCGCGGGCAGCCCATCCGGGCCGAGCACGATCCGGAGATCACCGTCGACGTGCCCGCCTTTCTGCCCGACGATCACATCCCCGACCCCGGCCAGCGCCTGGAGCTCTACCGTCGTCTCGCCCAGGCCAGCGACGAGGATGGGGTGCGCGCGATCGCGGCCGAGATCGAGGATCGCTACGGCCGCCTGCCCGACGAAGCCCTGCTTCTCTGCGAAGTCATGGTCGACAAGACGCTCGTGCGCCGCATGGGCGCCCGCGGTTACGAGCTCGGCCCCGCCCGCCTCGTACTTTCCCTCGGACCCGAGCCCCGGCTGGAGCCGGCCAAGGTCATGCGCCTGGTCCAGCGGAAGGACAGCCGCTGGAAGCTCACACCCGACATGCGGCTGAGCTACGCCTTCACCGAGGCGGAGCGCGCCGATCGCATGGCCGCCGCGCGTGCGCGCATCCGCGAGGTCGCGGGGTGCGGTTGAGCAGCAGAGCCGCGGGCAAAGTAGCCTGTCTCTCTTCCATGCGTCACCGCCTTTGCCGACATTCGATGACGAAGCTCCCCGCTGGCAGAGATTGGCTCGCTCAAACGAGCCTGCAATCGCGTCGCCTTGGACGACGACGCGTCAACGGTCGAAGTCGACACGACGGCACACACAATCGTCTTTCGCAACGAACGGAGGCGGATAGTCGTTTCAAGCGCCGTTTTGCCTTGGTCGAGACGCATCCGCAGTAAAATGTCCGATAAGAACATTACGTCAACTACAGAGACCCACACGTCAATCTGCCCGCGAACTATCCATGTACCCAGGCCTCAATGCGGCTACTAATCCGGGGAAGCGTGCCCGAATGACCATGTTTGCGTACGACGGTGTGGCGCCCCGTCGGTGAGCGGCGTGTCCTGTCAGGCGCTTCCAGCGGGGTGCGCGGAAAGGCATGACTACGATTGCTTGAAGGTGCTAGGTGGCTCTAGTTGGATGAGCCCCCGCGACGTATACGTCGATTCCGGCTGCGGGTTCTAACTCCTCCGGCAAGACGGTGATGGACCGGGGCGAAGTGATTCGAACGGCGGACAGCAGCGCCTGCTTGCCGAAAGTCGAGAACTGGGCGACGATTCGGCCATGCCCAGTGTGCCTAGGATCCTTGCTTCGTTCATTCCGCTGGCAGTGCTTGCGAAGGAGCAAGCCCCATGAGAGATGTTCGCCAGCCAAGTCGGGTCACGCTGTTGGCGTTCGCGGGACGGGGAACCAACGGGTCGTGATGACCTTGCACAAGGTCGGTAGACTCCGGCGGGCCCTCAAGCGGGCGATTCGACCCGAGACCTTCCTGCACAGGGTCGCGGAAAGTGCTCAGCGCTGCCTTTGGCGGTACGCTCCGCGTTGCTTCGACTGGAGGCCAAATCTCGAGAGCATCGATCTCGACATCACCACGCGCTGCAATCTCGGTTGCTTCAACTGCAGCCGTTCGGTCGGAGTGGCTCCCGCGGATGAATCCCTTTCCCTCGCGCAGCTCGAGCGGTTTCTGCGAGAAACCGCCGAGTTGTCCTGGCCCTGGCGCAGCATCACGTTGGCCGGCGGCGAGCCAACGCTGCACCCCGAGCTGGGCAAGATCGTCGAGAGGCTCGCTGCCTACAAGCGCGATCATGCCGATTGTGAGATCCGGCTGGTGAGCAACGGGCACGGCATGCGCGTGCAGGAAGTGCTGTCGAGTATTCCCCGATGGGTGACCGTCAAGAGCTCGGCGAAAAGCTCCAATCGGCACGTGTTTCACAGCTATAACCTCGCTCCCATCGACGTCCCTAGATACCGAAACGCCGACTTTCGGCGAGGGTGTTTCGTGGCGGAATACTGTGGCGTCGCGCTCACCAGGAACGGCTACTATGGCTGTGCACCCGGCGGTGCCGTCGATCGGGTGTTCGGTTTCGATCTCGGCCTCAAGTCCCTCGCTTTGTTGAGGGAGGCGGCGGTGAGGGAGCAGTTCGCGACCCTGTGCCGATGCTGCGGCCACTTCAAGTACAACTATCGCGAGCCGCAGGTTGTCGAGCAAGCGACCTCGGCAAGCTGGCAGGACGCTCTCGAGAAGTACAAGCGCAAGCGCCCGGTCCTGACCTTGTACTAGCCAAGGGCTCTCGGTTCTCGACGACGGCCCATCGTCATCCCTGCTTGCGGACGACTACAACGGCAACAGCGCCAATTGCAGGCGCCCCACGAAGGATCCGGATTCCCGTCATGTGTGGCCGTTCAGACCTGCTTGCCCGGTGGCGTCTGGTCGCCAGTCTCATGCTCATGGGTGCCGGCGATCGCGCCTGCAGCTTCGGACACCGCTTGGAAATCGACTGCCTGGCTGGGCAGGCGACCTTTGAAGCCAGCGATCCCCCTGGTCTCGCCTTCTTCCATATCGAAGGTCCGAAATTCCCGGCTCTCGCCCGCAGGATGTTGGCCAGTGATGCGAGCTGGCCGCGATCGCTCCATCCGTTCCGCTTCCCCATGGCGGTGGCCGAGGGCGCGAACGTCCGCGCCGGCAGCGGAGTGCCGTTCGGGTGGGACCCGTCGGAGTACGGCCAACCCTGTCAACTCACCACCGACTGCCCCAGCCGGTTCGAATGGTGTTTCATCGATGCCGCGGTCACCAATTGCCTGGCTGGCCCCATCGGGCGCTGTCGCCCCAATCAGCCAAGCAACTGCGTGAGCTATCCAGGATGCGGCTGCACGAGATCCTTCGGCGGTACGATCTGCGGTGGCGTTCCCGGCATGGCGTGCGGCAACGTCTCGTCGTCGGGCTTGGCCCTCCCCAGCAACTCCCAGCTCGAATCCGCGTGCCAGGCGTGCATGGACTGGAGCGACGCCGGCGTCCCAATCTATCCCTGACCCCGGAGCTCGCGGGCTGCGGATAGGCGTGTCAAGCGCCGCTTTGCCTTGGCCGAAACGCATCCGCAGTAAGATGTTCGATAAGAAACATTACGTCGACTACAGAGACCTACACGTCAATCTCCCCCAAACTATCCATGTACCCAGAAAATCGTCAAGGGCTCCAGGTTCCGGCGGTGACGTCGAGGTTCCAGCTGGTGGGACAAGTCATCGAAACGGTGGTGCCGCTGATCGTCAGGGGCTGCCAGATGTACCGCGAGTCCGCCAGATTGTTGGAATTCCATCGATCGCCGAGGAACACGTAGGTCGTGGCGCTATAGCCGGTGACGGGAACAATGAACGTGGTTTGTGAATTGCAGGTATTGGTCCCGGACGGGGCAAAGCTGCGCCAGGTTCCCCAAGGTCCGGCCATGGAGGTCGCTGTACTGTATTGGTTGTCGTTGGTAGACCAGCCGGTCAGGTGCGATCCAAAGAGATAGTAGGTGGCGCCGATCTTGGCCACGGCCGGCGATTCATACTGAGGCACGGTGGCGACCAGAGATGCGACGGTGAGGTAGTCGTCGGCGAGCTGGTAGATCTGCAGCTTGGTGTTGGTGCGATCCTCACTGAGGAAGTACCCGGTGGTTCCGTCCTGGAACAAAGTGTCGTCCAGGCTGTCGTGCCCCAGGGGTTTGAAGCTCCCGCGATAGGTGTAGGAACCGCAAACGCTGCTGCAGGTTGCGACCCCGGCCTTGCGATCGCCGTAGCTCGAGCTGTCGACGTGCATGTACATCACGTACTGCGACGTGGATGCGTTGTAGATCACGTGCGGCCGCTCGATGACCCGATTGGGCCCCAGGTCTCCGCTCGCCTGCCGGGTCAACGCATTGCCGACGAAGGTCCAGTTCTTCAAGTCAGTCGACGAATAGCAGCTGACGTTCTGGAACGCCGAACCATTGGTCTTGTCCTCGCCCAGCCAATAGTAGGTATCGCCCACCTTGATCATTCCCTCGCCGTGGGCCTCGATGACCTTGCCCTGGGTGTCGTTCCACACGGTGCCGGGAGTGATGGTTACCGTCACGTCGGTGCTGCCGCCAGCGCCCCCGGTCGCGCCGCCGCTACCACCGCCGCCGGCCTTGGTGCCGCCGGCGCCGGCGGTGGCGCCGCCGCTGGCCGAGATTGCGCCGCCAGCGCCACCGGTCCTGGCAGTCGTGCCGCCGCTGGCCGAGGTCGTGCCGCCAGTGGACGACGTGGCGCCGCCGCCTCCGGTTCTGGCGGTCGTGCCGCCGGTGGCCGTGGTCGTGCCGCCGCTGCCGCCGGGGGAACCACCGGTTCGCGTTCCAGCGTCACTAGCGGCGGTGGTACCACCGCTGCCCAGCGCGCCGCCGGTACCCAGGACGCCGCCGCTCCCGCCCAGCTGTCCCCCGGTGCCGCCGGCACCGCCGGTTCCTTCCGAGCCACCACTTCCGATCGTCCCACCGGAACCCGTTCTTCCCCCTGTGCCGACCACGCCGCCGCTGTCGCTGACGGTGCCTCCCGTGCCGAGCGAACCTCCCTGCCCCGAGTGGCCGCCGGTTCCCGATGGGGCCGATGATTGCGAGCATGCGACAGTGCCGAACCCGATCGCGCACAGAACACCGAATGCACTCTTCATCATGATGCTACCCAACAGATTACCTCATCGCGAGTCTCGGGGTCACAACCTCGACAAACCACTGCGTCACCGCGGGCTGCTTCACCACCGCGCCTTATGTGCCGACCCGCAACAGGGCAGTGGACTCGCCCAGCTTCTTGCCCTGCGAGTCGACGACGAACAGCTTGTAGATTCCCGCCGTCGTGGGAACCGCGATCGACGTGGCGGTTCCAGCCGCCTTGGTCATGGTGGCACCCTCCGCAAAGGTCGACGTACCCGCCGGGGCGAACCACACCGTGTTGCCGGCGTCACCGCTGCTCCGTATCGTGAGCGTGGCGGTCCCCTTCGGCGCAGCACAACTGGCCGGGAACACGTAGTCCTGGATGGGCAACACACTGCTCGGTATGAGGCTTCGGTATTGATCTTCGACGCCCGATTTCACGGCGAATCCGTACTGGGTCACCGGCCAGACGGCATCGGCGACGACGACGGGCGTGTCGATCGTGCTGTTCGGTGGGTTTGCTCCCATCTTGTTGACCGTCGCATAGGTTCTAAGAATCGTCAGGTCGTGCTTTGCCCCGTAGTCCTCGCAATTGATGGTGTAGGTGACGCCCTTGTCGATGTCGAGTACACTGTCGTTCTCGGTGATGTACGCGCTCCCCTCGTCGTTGTGCAGGCCGTAGGTCGGCCCGCTGGAGTTGTTCGGGATGCCTTTGACGTAGTTCTCGTTGATGACGGTTCCCGGCATTTGGCCAAGGGTGTAAACCGCGCCGCTATCATGCAACCGGGTCATCATGTTCGTGAACCGGTTGTTGTTACAGGTGTTGTTCTTGCAGGTAGTTGAGTCCGCGAAGTTTCGCCATCCCCAACCCAGGTTGATGCCGTTGTAGGCGACTGTGTGGACGTGGTTATGCGTGAACGTGAGCGTATCCGTGAAGAACGCCGTAACGCCCGCGTGCGAGCCGAATCCGCGCTGCGTGGCCACGTTGTACACGAGGTTGTTGTTGATGGTGATCTTGGTACAAATGCCTTCCACGCCTTTGGCGTACTTCTCGTGGGTGCCTCCATCTCCTAGGTAGACATGTTGCGGGTGACCAATCGTCATGCCGCTTCCAGCGATGTCGGTGACGTAGTTACCGATGATGTTGGAATTGATCACATCGTTGATCATGGAGATGCCTTCGTTGCCACTGTGTTTAACCACGTTACCCACGATGTCGATCGAATCGGCGCTGTTCACCATGATGGCTGAGGGCAGCGTGTCGAGGATCTCGTACTTCCAGTCGTGGATACTCTTGCCCTTGCCATAGGCGATGTAGATGGTGGCCCCCTGTACGCTCGATTTGCCGTAGGAGCTTTCGACCTTGTAGAGGCTGTAGTCCGTGTTGGCGAAAGTGATTCCCTGAATGGTGAGGTTCTTGACCCTACTGGTGTTCGAGGTTCCGGCGATGTCGATCAGCGTCTCCGCCACGGGCGCCTCCACGTCCGCGGTGGTCATGTCTTCGCCCGTACGGGGATAGTAGTAGAGCGTGCCCGTGGTCTTGTCGAAGTAGAACTGCCCCGGCGAAGTCAGCCAGGCGAACACGTTGAAGATGGTATGCGAGCCCGAGGCGGCGAAGGCGGCGCCGGAATCGGGCAGTTGGGCGATGGCCCCGTAGGGCTGCTGCAACATGAGCGCTCGGTTGCCGGAAGCGGCGACCACGTCCCTCACGCAGACGATGTTCTCGTTCCAGGTGGTCTGGTTGACGATCTCCAGGTCGTCCTTGTTGGTGGTGATGTCCGGAACATCCGCGGTGGCGTAGGTGACCCCGTCGAAGCCGCTGCCACCGGCCCATGCCCAGTCGGCTTGTCCGGCGGTAACGTCGTAGGTCCCGGTGCTGCCTTTGCAGGAGACGGTCTTGCTGGTCAGGTTGGCTCGCGCGTCGTTCACGTAGAGATTCCGCAACTTGGTCTTGCGGTCGAGCGTGGCCTTGTAGACGCCGCCGCTGCTCGTGGTCCAACCGGTGACCTTCTGTGCACCGTTGATGACCGGCGTCTCTCCAGGATAACCTTGGTAGTAGATCCGGTATTTGCCCGAGCCCGAATCCTTGACTTCGAAAGTGATGGGGCTGGTGATCCGGTAGTCACCGCCGCGCAGATAGACGTAGATGTCGCCGGTCATGTTGCCGTTGACCGTGCGCACCACGTCGCGGGCCTTGGTGATCGTCTGGAAGGGGGCAGTCACGGTCCCGTCGTTGGTATCGCTGCCCGACGGTGCCACGTAGTAGCAGGCTTGGGCCTGCGGCTTGGGACACACGTCGGTTGCGCCTCCGCCCGTGCCGCCGGTCGGGCTCGCCCCGCCGCTCCCGCCTCCGCCCGCGCCGCCGGTCGGGCTCGCCCCGCCGGTCCCGCCTCCGCTCGTCCCACCGTTCGAGCTTCCGCCTGTCGCACCGCCCGCGTTGGTGCGCGTGCCGCCGGTCCCGCCGCCGCCGGAGCCGCCGCTCAAGCTTCCGCCGGAACCGCCACTGGTACTCCCGCCGGAACCGCCTTGGCTGCTCCCGGTCGACCCGCCCGTCGCACGCCCACCCGAGCCACCCGCGGCGGATCCACCACCGCCGGCAACGGACCCTCCCGAGCCGCTTCCGCCGTTGCCGCCTGAGTTGGTGGAGCCGCCGGTTGCGCCTCCGCTCGCGCTCCCACCCAACCCACCGGTACCGCCACCCGAGCCACCGTGTCCGCCCACGCCCGAACCGCCGCTGCCGGTCGTGTTCTGGCCGCCGGTGGCCTGCGTTCCGGTCCCGCCTCCCGACGAACAGGCGGCGAAGACGAGCCCGAGAACGACGCACCGGATCGACGTCGGTACCGAGCTCGTGCCCCTCAATTTGTGGGCGAGAACGTGGAGAGCGTAGGACAGGGATGCATTTTTCATAGCGGGGAACCTCCGGGAGCGCCTCATGGAACAGCCGCGGACGGACGAACGGATCATCGGCTGGATCAGCCGATAGACGAGGGGACCCCAGCGTTTCGGGTCAGCAATCGAATCGCTGGCAGGGCTGGGGCACGGACACTCGGGTATAGGGGCGAAGTTGAAAGATTCTCCGTATATCGACATATCGACGCCTCCGCGCTGCGGTGCGGCGATGGGAAAGGGGCGCGTGTTCGGCCTACGGACCTCTCTTGGTTTCCATGTTGACGACCGGCTGCACATCCTGCCGGAAGGAGCCGTGAGCGTTGAACTTGGTGGGTCACGTCCTGCCTGGCTTGCGCTACGGATAGATGAGCCCGAAGCCGAGCGGAAACAGCGGCGTCTGTCCGTCGCCGTCGTGGATGGGGATCTGCGAGACACTGGCTGGCCAGGTGAAGCTGAGCTGACCGGTCGGGCGGTAGTCACCGAAGAGCACCTCGGTGATGCCCTCGCCCTCGCTACCCGGCAGCCAGGCCGCGACGAAGGCGTTCGCCTGATCGAGCGCAGAATTGCCGCTGCCGTCGGTAAGGATGAGCGGCCGGCCTGAGAACTGCACCACCACGAACGGGATATTGGCCGCCTTCACTTTGGCGATGGTCGCGAACTCCGCGCTCGACAGGGTGGGGTTCGCGTTGTCGCCCTGCCCCTCGGCATAGGGCGCGTCTCCGACCACGACGATGACCCGGTCCGCGCCCGCGGCGCCGCTGCCGTCCGTAGACGTGGTCACGGTGGTGCTGCTGCCGGCGAACAGGCTCTTGACCGCAGCCAAGACCGTCGTGCCTGTCGTGGTGGCGGTCGCCGCTCCGCCCGTGCCCAGTCCCTGCCATCCGAGGGTCCAGCCGCCACACTGCTCGGCCAGAGAATCGGCACCGCTGCCGGTGACGTGGATTCGCGAGAGGGTCTTGGGCAAGGGCAAGGTGCCGTCGTTCTTGAGCAGCACCAGCGACTGGCGAACCGCATCCCTCGCTACCGCCCGGTGGTCGGCCGACCCGATCGCTGCCGTCAGGCTGGCATCTATAGTGGTGTCGCCGTCGAGCAATCCCATTTCACACTTGATGGTCAAGATGCGGCGAACAGCGTCGTCGATCCGGGCCTCGGGAATGTCGCCGGAGGCGACCAATGAGGACAAGGCATTCGCCAAATCCGCGGCGGTGTGCGCGCCCTTGGAATGGGACAGCATCACCATGTCGAGCCCGGCATTGATGGCCGTCTTCACTTGCTCGTTCCAACTGCCGGGCAATTGGCTGACGGCATCCCAGTCGGAAATCAGGAACCCCTGGAAGCCGAGCTCGCCCTTGAGCACGTCGGTGAGCCACGCCTTCGAAGCCGTCATCTTGGTCCCCTGGTAGCTGCTGTAGCTGATCATGATCGAGCCCACGCCCGCCGCGATGGACGGTAGGTAGGGCTGGATGGCAATCTCGCGGAAGCCCTCCTCGTCGAGCGAGGTCACGTCGCCGGCATTCTTGCCACCATCGGTGTCGCCGTCGCCGGCGTAGTGCTTGGCCCCGGCCAGCACGCTCTGCGAGTTGCCCAACTTGCCATTTTGCAGGCCACGGACTTCGGCTGCTCCGAGCTCGCCGGCGAGAACGGGGCTCTCGCCGAAAGATTCATAAGTGCGTCCCCAGCGGATGTCGCGTGCCGCTGCCACGGTGGGCGCGAAGGCCCAGTTGATGCCCACGCCCAGCATCTCCAGCGCGGTGA
>PNBO01000112.1 GCA_003136095.1 Myxococcales bacterium | reverse complement strand
TTGTGGCAGATGGTGCAGTGGTCGGCCACGTTCTCGAGGTAGGCGAGGGATTCGAAGTCGGTGGTGCGGAAGCGCTGTGTCTCGTAGAGCAGCGCCTCGATGAGCGAGCCGATGGCCAGGTTCTTGTTGCGCGGGTGGTAGAAGAGACCCTCGCCGGGAAAGAAAACGCAACAGTTGGGCTTGCACTTGCCGCAGCGGACGCACTTGCTGATCCGGTCGGCCAGGCTGTGGAGCTGGTCGTACTGAAGGATTTTGGCCTCGAGCTCGAGCAGGTTGAAGCTGGGGGTGAAGACGTGGTCGAGCACGGTGCGGTCGGCCAGCTTCTTCGGGTTCATGGTGCCGGCCGGATCGATGCGCGCACGGTGGGCAGCGAGATCGGCCATCGCGGCGGCGCCGAGGTGCTTGAGCTTGGTGATGCCGATGCCGTGCTCGCCGCTCACCACGCCNNGTCGCCCGCTTCATCATCTCGCGGTCGTTGGAGAAGACCGGGATGTTGACATGCACGTTGCCGTCGCCGGCGTGCATGTGGGTCGCGATGACGATGAGGCGGCTGCGTTCCTCGCCGATCGCGCGTTCCAGCTCCCTCTGCACCGCCTCGTAGCCAGCGAAGAGCGCGGCCAGATCGCGCTGCAGGCGCCGAAGATGGCGTTGCCGCCGTAGATCGTCCGTGGTGGCCGCGCGCAGATCGACCTCCGCGCGTTCGCAACGCAGGAGCGCCGCCGGCAGCTTCTGCGGCAGCCACTCGCTATCGCTGGGCGAGGCCTTCGCCGCCGCTTGGCGCGCGCGGGCCACGCAGGCGAGTTGGTTGGTTCGTTCCTCGGCGACGTTGAATTCGTCGAGGTAGCGGGCGAACTCGGCCAGGGCAAAGAGCGGCAGGACGATGTCCTCGTTCAGCTTGAAGGCGTTGGTGCGCTTGGCGATGGCGCCCAGCTTTTTGCGGTCGGCCCAGAAGCGTGTCGCCTCGGCCGCGTCCCGCGCGAAGAAGACGTGCGTGTCCGGGTACGGCGCCAGCAGTGCGGCCAGACGCTCGCGCCCGCGCGCGAGCTGTTCGGCCGTATGTGCCACCATGTCGATGAGCAACACGGCTTTGGGGCGCGCGTCCTTGGCGGCCTTGGTGCGATAGTCGATGGCGCGGACGTATTCCTCGTCGAAGTGCTCGAGGGCCTGCAGCGCCTCCTCGCCGCGGTTGGGGAACTTCTGGGCGATGTCGAGGATCACGCGGGCCGCTTCGTCCATGCTTTCGCCGAAGAATTCCAGACACGCGGTCAAGGCCTCGGGATAGGCGCGGTGAAGGATGAATTCGGCCGACGTGATGATGCCGTCGGTGCCTTCCTTCTGCAGGCCGGGCACGCCGCCCAGGGCCTTGTTGGTGATGTCCTTCCACAGGTTGGGTTTGCGGATCTCGTCGCCGCGCAAGGTGATGGTTGCATCCAACGCGCCGTCGCTCGACGCCACGGCGAAGCGCACCTCGTCGTGGGGCTGGATCTTGCGTAGCGGGTGGGCGACGCGTTCGACACGGCAGGTGGCGCCGGTGGGCAGCGCCAGCCGGAACGACAGCACGTTGTCGATGGCGGTTCCCCATAACACCGCCGACTTGCCGCCGGCGTTCTCGGCGAGGTTGCCGCCGACCGTACATGCCCAGGCGCTCGTTGGATCCGTCGCGAAGACCAGGCCACGTTTCTCGGCCTCGGCCATCGCGGTTTCGGTGACCACGCCGGCTTCCAGCTCCATCACGGCCGCGACCTGGCGACCGCCATCGTCGAGGACGAATTCGCGCTTGGTCACCTCGCGGATGCGGTCGAGCCGCTCGGTGTTCACCATCACGCAGTCGGGGGCAAGCGGCACCGCACCCCCGGTCAGGCCCGTGCCGGCACCGCGCGGGATGGCGTGCAAGCGCAGGCGAGCGATGGCCGCCAGCAGGGGAGCGACGTCGTCCTCACGCTCGGGACGCGCCACGCACAGGGGCAGGCATAGGCGCCAGTCCGTGGCGTCGGTCGCGTGGCTGACCAACGCGAAGGGATCGAAGGTGACGTTCTTGTCGCCGATGACCGCGCCCAGCGCGCGCCGAACGCGCTGTCGCTGCCGCCGGGCCGCCGACAGATCGCGCAGCACCTCGCCTAGGCAAGCTCGGCAGGTTGCGATGAGCTTTTGCACCAGCGCCTCGTCGCGGGCATTGCGCTCGACGATGTCGAGATCGCGTCGGGCCAGCGTCACCAGCTCGCGGCGGCGGCGGCCGGAATCCACGAGCTGCTGCCAGAGGAAAGGATTGCGGCGCAGCATGAACATGTCGCCCATGAAACGCATGAGCAGGCGCGCGGAGCGGCCAGTGACCCGTCGCTCGCGCAGCTGTTCCAGCACGGACCAGGTTGCCGCCCCGAACAGAAAGGTCACGATCTGTTCGTCGCTGGCGGACGTGTAATTGAAGGGGATCTCGCGGTGTTCTTGGGTCGGCATGAGGTAGGGCGCCGGGGCATTCTGACTTGCCTGGCGAGGATCCGCGAGGGGATTCCCGGCAGCATCGCAACCAGGCCAGCTCCCGTCTCCGGTTCTGCGTGGAGTGCTCTCCAACCTGGAGAAGTTACCGCGCGCTCCGCAAGAGAGTTAGACGTGGTATGAGTCGAGAAGGAGGGTTCTTCTTTTGAACATCCTGATCTTCAATTGCGGGAGCTCATCCCTGACTTTCAAGGTGTTTGCCGTGGATCAACTGGAAAACATCCGGGTTATCCTATCCGGCAAGGCGCACCGGGTTGGTGTGAAAGGGAGCAAGCCCTCCTCGATTGAGTACGAGCATGGCGCAAGCCGAGAAAGCGTCGAGACGCCACTCGACGACCATGGGCAGGCGGCCGGGCTGGTCCTCGACAAACTCGGAGAGCTCGGCATCAAGTTCGACTGCATCGGCCATCGCTGGGTCCATGCCGCCGGCTATTTCCAGACGGCATGGGTGGACGCTGCGCTTCTTCTCCGGCTGAAAGCCCTGGTCCCCATCCTGCCCGTCCATCATCCGGCCATCCTCCGGGTCATCTATGCCTGCCGCAAAGCCCTGCCCAAGCTCCCGCAATACGTGACGGCTGACGGGGCTTTTCACTCTACCATCCCAGCTTGCGCCTCCACGTATCTTCTGCCCAAGGGCCTGGTCAAGAAGTATGGCTTCCGCAAACACGGCTTCCACGGCCTTTCCTATCGGTATGTTGTCCGCAAGATCGCCGAAATCCTCGGCATGCCCCTGCCGGGATCGCGAATCGTGGCCTGCCATCTCGGGACCGGCGGCTCCAGCGCGGTGGCCGTTAAGAGCGGCGAGTCGGTGGACACCTCGATGGGCTACACGGCACTTTCGGGGCTGGTCATGAGCACCAGGAGTGGGGACATCGATCCCATTCTCACCCTGTATCTGATGGCGGTGTACGGATATCACCCCGACGACCTGATGAACATGCTGAACAAGAAGAGCGGTCTTCTCGGGATCTCCGGCTTCTCGAGCGACATCCGGGACATCATCCAGCGCGTGGGCGAGGATCCGCAGGCAAAGCTGGCTTTCGACATGTACGTCTACCGGCTCAAGAAGTACATCGGCAGCTATGTTGCCGTCCTGGGTGGCCTGGACGTCCTGGTTTTCACCGACGACATCGGCGTCCACAATTGGCTGGTGCGGGAGAGAGTCTGCGCGGGGATGGACTGGTGCGGTGTCAGGCTGGATGCGGAGGCCAACCAGCGCGCCTCCGGCGACGAGATCGCCCGCCTCGATGCGCCGGATTCCCAGGTGAGGGTCTTGATCGTCCCCACCGAGGAAGAGCTGGTGATCGGCTGGGAAGGCATCGCCTTGATGAAGGGAAAGCAAGATGCTGCTTCTCTTCGATCCTGAGCCGCCGTATCTGCGCTGGTGCGCTTTCGCGGAAGGCGCGGCCAGAGCCAGCCGTTGCTTGTTTGGCGCGGAATGGTTCCGGCTGGTGAGGAAAGGCGCCGGAAACCTCGGTCGGGTGAAGGCGGTGGGCTATTTGTTGCGTCATGGCGGAGACCGGATCAAGGAGCCGGTCCTGCGGGTCACGCCCCAGACGCTCGACGAAGTGGAGGACACCATCAGGTTCCTGCCCGAATTCAACGACATCACCTGCAAGGTGCTCGATCGCTGGACGAAGGAGCTGCCCGGCATCCCCCATTTCCTATTCTGCGACACGGCGTTCTTCTCAGGGCTGCCCGACGTCGCCGGCACCTACGCGGTCCCCGAGGAGCTGAGGGAAACGGGCGTGCGGCGCTACGGGAGCTACGGACTGGTGCACCAGTGGGCCTGGGAGAAGGCCCGTTCCCTGTTCGGGGGAAATGTCGGCAAGATGGTTTCCGTGTATCTGGGCGACCACACCAACATCGCGGCCTTGCGGGATGGAAAGTCGCTCGACACCACGATCGGCTTCACTCCCGTGGAAGGCATCCCCTCGCGGACCGGCTGCGGGGACATCGACGCCACGGTCGTCTTCGAGCTCCATTCTTCCGGGGTATCCTTCCGGGAAATCAACGAAGTTCTGTCGTGGGAAAGCGGCTTCAAGGCGCTGCTCGGCCGTCGCTGCGGCTACCGGGACCTGCTTGGCGGCCCGGCCGTCGACAGGACCGCGGCGCGCGACATCCTGATCTACGATGTCGTGAAATACATCGGCGCTTTCACCGCCCTGCTGGGGGGCCTGGATACCCTGGCATTCATCACCCGCCATCCCGAGGAGTCCCTGGGCCTTATCCGGGAGATCTGCGCTCGGTTTGATTTTCTCGGGGTAAGGCTTTCCCCCGACGGATTGGCGGCCGAGGGAGATGCCTGGAATCTTACGGACCATGGTGCAAGGATGAATGTGAGCTTGTTCAAGAGCGACATCTGGAAGATCATGGCGCAGCTGAGTGAATCCATGATCGAGGAGAAACAACCATGAAGGATGAGAAGAGGTTTCTGGTGGAAGTCGGGATGAAGGACCTACCCTTCCCCATCAAGGTGGCGTCGAAGGGCAATTCGGACGGCCAAGCCACCATCGCCAATATCTCCATCAACGCCCGCATCATGCATGAATTCGAGGCGGGGTGGATCGACAAGTTCATCCAGGTGGTACACCAGCATCGGGACCGGATCGGGACCAAGTCGCTGCGCGACAACATCGCCGACTACGTCAAGGAGCTCAAGGCGAGCACGGTAAGGATCGATTTCGAGTATCCCTATTTCATCGAAAAGCGCACCCCCGTCTCCAAGGAGAAATGCCTGGTGAAATACCAGTGCGGCTTTTCCGCCAAAGTCCCGTCGATCGATGGAAAGTCGCGCGTCTTCTTCAAGATGGCGATCCCCTGCATCACCACCTATCCGGCGTCCGATCCGCAAAAGACGGCGGGACTGTTCGGCCAGCTCAGCGTCGTGGCCATCGAGACGGAATCTCAGAAGGACGTCTATCCCGAGGACCTTGTGGAGTTGGTGGACCGGCATGCCCTGTCTCCGGTCTATTCCTTCCTGACCCAGGAGGACCAGGAGTTCGCGATCAACAAGATCCACACCGAGAGGAAGACCAGCGTTGTCATGCTCGACGAGATACGAGAGGAGCTCGCGCGGAACCGGAGCCTGGATTTCTACTCAGTCAACTGCTCCAATTTCGGGATGCTCCACTCCCACAGCACCATGATCGGAACCGAGAAGAGCATGTGGGTCCCCTTCAGCGGCTATGAGGATACCGACGTCTAGTTTCTAGCGTAGCCCGCGCACGAAAGCCCCGACCGCCGCCACGCCCTTGTCGTCGATGAGGCGCAGGGACGCGGAACCGACCACGGCGATGTCGACCTTGCCGCGCAGGCAGGCCACGTCGGCCGCGTCCTGCACGCCGAAGCCGAGCGCCAGCGGCAACTTGGTGGCGGTCCGGCAGCGGGCGAGGTAGGCGTCGAGATCGGCGGAGAACGTGGTGTGCAGCCCCGTCACGCCTTTGCGGGCCACGCAGTAGACGAAGCCGCGGGCGGAGGCGGCGATGTGGCGCAAGCGCTCGTCGGAGGTGCTCGGCGAGAAGATGAAGATCGGATCGAGGCCCGCGCGCGCCATGGCCGGCAGGTACTCGCCGGCTTCCTCGGGCGGCAGGTCGGGCACGATGGCGCCCGACAGGCCGGCCGCCTGCATGCGGTCCACGAAGCTCGCCACGCCGGCGCGGAAGAGCAGGTTGTAGTAGCTCATGCAGAGGAAGGGAATGGAATGCTTGCGCGTGACGGTGGCGGCGAAGTCAAAGCAGCGCGCAACGGTCGATCCAGCGGCCAGCGCCTTCTGGTTGGCGGCGAGGATGACGGGGCCGTCGGCCATGGGCTCGGAAAACGGGATCTGCAATTCCATCAGATCGACGCCCGCCGCCACCATGGCATCGACGATCTCCAGCGACGCCGCGAAGCTGGGATAGCCGACCACGATGTGGGTCATGAGCAAGATGTCCTGCTGGCTGCGGGCCTGGCGAATTCTTGCTTCCAGGGTGCTCATGGCTTTCTCGCGTAGCCCGCGGCCTTGCGCCGGATGAAGTCCTCCCAGGCCGGATCGCCGAAGGCATCGGCCACGGTGAAGATGTCTTTGTCTCCACGCCCCGACTGATTGATCACGATGACATCGTCGGGGGCAAGGCTGGGCGCTTCCTTGCAGGCCTGGGCGAAGGCGTGCGCCGACTCGAGCGCGGGAATCAGCCCCTCGCGCCGCACGGCAAGCGCCAGGGCGGCCACCACTTCCGCGTCGGTCGCGGACTCGAAGCGGACACGTCCCGTCTCGCGCAGGTGCGCGAGAATCGGCGACACGCCGATGTAGTCGAGCCCCGCGGACACGGAATGGGTTTCGAGCATCTGCCCGTCGCTGTCTTGCAGAAAATAGGTCCGGTAGCCCTGGGCCACGCCGATGCTCGCGTCTTGCGAAGCCAGGCGCGCCGCGTGCTGGTGGGTGGGCAAGCCGCGGCCGCCCGCCTCGACGCCCACCAGCTCGACCGCCTGGTCGGCGAGAAACGCGGAGAACACGCCGAGCGCGTTCGAGCCGCCGCCCACGCAGGCGTAGATGCGGCGGGGCAGGCGGCCGGTGCGCTCGACAACTTGGCGGCGCAGCTCCTGACCGATGATGGATTGGAAGTACGTCACCATGGTCGGGAAGGGATGCGGCCCGCACGCCGTGCCGAGCACGTAGTGGGTGGTGTCCATGTTCGCCGCCCAGTCGCGGAAGGCCTCGTTGATGGCGTCCTTCAAAGTGCGCGAGCCGTCCTTCACCGGCACCACGCGCGCGCCCAGCCGCTCCATCCAGAAGACGTTGGGCCGCTGGCGCTCGACGTCGACCTCGCCCATGTAGATGGTGCACTCGAAGCCGAACTTGGCCGCCATGGTCGCGGTAGCCACGCCGTGCTGGCCGGCGCCGGTNNCCGGTCTCGGCGATCACGCGCTTCTTGCCCATGCGCTTGACGAGCAGGCCCTGGCCCATCACGTTGTTGGCCTTGTGCGCGCCGGTGTGGTTGAGGTCCTCGCGCTTGACGAAGATCCGCGCACCGCCGAAATCGCGGGTCAGGTTCTCGGCAAAGGTGAGCGGCGTCGGCCGGCACGAGTACTCGCCCATGAGGGTTTCGTATTCGCGCCAGAAGGCGGGATCGGCCTCGGCCGCCGCGAAGGCGGTCTCCAGCTCGCGGAAGGTCGCGACCAGGATCTCGGGCAGGTACGCGCCGCCGAACTCGCCGTAGTAGCCGCGCGGTTGGTCGGGGGAAAGCTGGCTCGTCATCACATCATGTCGTCGCAGGGCGTGCCCAGGCGCTGGCCCGCGTACACGCCCAGGTCGGTGTAGATCATAATGCGATTGTCCTCGAGGGGCAGGCTGACCAGCTCGGTCTCGGTCTTGCCCGCGAACCACACCGAGCGCTTCTTGTCGAGGACCAGGCGCAGCTCGCCCTTCTTCGTCGTGAAGATGTCACCCTGCGAGTCACTGACCACGTTGGTCATCTTGAGCGGCTTCAAGTTGCCGCGCGGGCCCGCGAAGAGGCGAAAGGCCTTGTTGTTCTCCGGCTCGCGCGGGCGATCGACATAGTAGTAGGTGCCCTTGCTGTCGCGGGCGAGCGAGTAGGCGCGGTACTTCCACAATGGCCCGAAGAACGAGGCACCGGCGAGGATCTTCGCCCGCTCGTCGTCCTCGACCAGCTTGAGCTCGGTGGCGCGGTTGCCGCACTGGACCTGATGGCCCTTGCCCTTGTGCAGGCCCACGCCACCTTGCCAAAGCGCGCCCACGCGCGGCTCCCAGAACGTGCGGTCCCAAGCCTCGTGGCCTTCCCGGCCGCCGCTGCCCACCCGCTGCGCGTAGAAGCGCTTGCCGTCGCCGTAGTAGAGGTGCTTGTCCGATTCGCCCCAGGGTTCCACGGCGATGTAGTGCTGCTTGCCATCGGTGAGGATTTGGAGCTTGTCCTTGACCTCGGAGATGTCTACCGTGGGTTGGGCCGGCTCGTCGGTCGCCGCCGCAGCCGTCGGCGCCTTGTCCTTGGCCAGCGCCACCGGCAAGAGGAGAAGAACGCAGGAGATGACGAGCAAGGTTGGGCGAGTCACGAGTGGAGTATGATACCCCCAAGCAACCTCCCCAGAAAAGCCCCATGAGCTCGCCCCTCGCCGTCGGTTCGATCGTCGCGGACACCTATCGTATCACCTCGCGGCTCGGGGTCGGCGGCATGGGCGCGGTCTTCGCGGCCGAGCACTTGCGCCTGCCCGGCAAGCACGTTGCCATCAAGGTGCTGCACAACCCGATGGCCACGGCCGAGATCCTCTTGCGCTTCCGGCGCGAGGCGGAGATCGCGTCGCGCATCGGCCACCCCAACATCGTCGAGGTGCTCGACTTCAACACCCTGGCGAGCGGCGAGCCCTTCCTGGTCATGGAGCTGCTCACCGGCGAAAGCCTGGCGGCGCGCCTGCGCCGCGGGCGCCTGCCGGAGAAGACCGTCCTCGACATCGCCCGGCAGATCGGCTCGGCGCTGGACGCCGCCCACCGCATGGACGTCGTGCACCGCGATCTGAAGCCCGACAACATCTTCCTCTGTCCGCGCGACGTCGACGGCGAGCTGCGCGATCACGTCAAGGTGCTCGACTTCGGCATTTCCAAGATTCGCAACGCCGCGACCGTGCTCACGCAGGACGCGGCCATCCTGGGCACGCCGTACTACATGTCCCCCGAGCAGGCGAGCGGCAAGAACCAGGAGATCGACGGCCGTACGGACATCTTCGCGCTCGGCGCCATCGTCTTCGAGATGTTGACTGGCGTGACCGCTTTCCCCGGCGAGAGCGTGCCGGCGGTTATCTTCCAGGTCGTGTTCCAGCCGCACCCCTTGCTTGCCAACCTCGCGCCCACGGTGAACCCCAAGGTTGCGGCCGCGGTCGATCGCGCCCTGGCTAAAGAGCCGGCCGCGCGCTTCCAGACCATGGCGGCGTTCGTCGAGGCGCTCACCGGCCGTCCTTTGATGAACACGGCCCGGCTCGCGCAAGGCGAGGCAGGCGTGGCACCGACCCTGGCCGCCGCGGGCACGGCCCTGGCCGGGACCGCGGTGGCGCCCGCCGCAAATGCGGCACTGTCGGCGACCTCGGTCGCCCCGCCGCAGCCCGCACGGACGGTCGCGCCCGCGCCCGCGAAACGCGGCAAGGGACCGTGGTTGCTCATCGCGGGCGCCGTGGTGGTCGTCGCGGCGGCGGCTGTCGCGCTCATTTCGCGAGGGCGCGCGCCGGAGCCGGCTGCCGTTGCCAAGCCGCCAGTGAAGATCGAAATGCCCGCGCCGGTTGCGGAGAAGCCACCGGTGCTCACCGTCGATGCCAGTCCCGTTGCTGCCGCGCCAGAAGCCCAACCCAAGGCTGACAAACGCGACGACAAGATGCCCGTGAAGACCGCGCGTGGCAAAGCCGCATCTCGGGAGGAGGCCCTGTCGCCCACGCTCCTCGCCGATCTCGAGGCCGGCGAGCGCGCGCTCGCGGCCAAGGATGCCGCGGAGGCCATCCGGCTCGCGCGCCACAGCCTGTACGAAAAGAAGACCGCGCGCGCCTCCGCCATCCTGACCCGCGCTTTCTGCCTGCAACACGACCTNNGCATGCGGGCCCTATCAGGACTTGGGCGATGGACTTCACTGCTGGTGCTCTGCCTCTGGCCATCGGGCCGGCTGTGGGCGGGTGGGCCGTGGGTGCCGCGGCCGATGACGGCGGCGGAGGAACGGGCGGAGAAGACGAGGGAAGGGTGGGAGCGCAAGGGGCTCCAGGCAGCGCCGGAGATGATCGCGGCGGTCTGCAAGCGTGATGACCTCCTGGCCTCGGGGGCGCGCGAGGTCCTCATCGAGCTAGGGCCGGCAGCGCTGCCGAGCCTAGCGCGCGCGTCGGCGGAGGAGCGCTGCGATCTCGGCGGCGTCATCGCCGACATCGTCTGCGCAAGTGGCAAAGGTGAGGCGGATCTGTCGGCCATGCTTCGCGACAAGAACGCGCACATCGTCAGGACGGCTCTCTACCTGCTTGCCCACATCGGCTCCGAGCGGCAAGTCTCCCGCTGCCAGCGAGCCGCGCCCGTGGTCAAGCGCGTGACCCCGGAGCTCCGGCCGCTGCTGCGTGGGCGAACCGGCCGGGAGCTGCAAGACGTACTCTGGGCCGCGGAGGGCGGCGGTACCGACGCGGTTTCGCTGGTGCCGGATGTGATGCCTCTGCTCGATCAGGACGAGGTCACCGGGAACTTCGCGGCCGCGATGCTCGGCGCCGTCGGCACGGGCGCGCAAAGCGCGGTGCCAGCCTTGCGCGCGCGCTTGCGGCGCGGGGGACGCGGCACGCAGAGCTCGGTGAGCGCCCTTGGCGGCATCGGCCCGGCCGCGCGCCCGGCCTTGCTGGACTTCGCCCCGTTGCTCGAACGAGCGTTGCCCCAGCTCTGCTCGACGGTGCCGCGCTACTCTGAGGCCGACGCCCTCACGCAGGCCATCGCCCGCGCGACCTCGGCCATCGGCGGTACCGAAGCCGAGCCGCTCGTCCCCCACATGGTGACCGCCTTCCACAAGATGCGCGCCTGCGGCCTGATCGCCGGCACGTATGAGAGCTGGCTCGAATGGTTCGCCGCGCTCGGCACACATGGCCGCGCGGCGGAGCCAGCGCTATTGGCAATTGTCGAGGATGCCGACGAGCGCGTCGACGTGCGCCGCCGTGCCCTCGCCGTCCTGGACGTGATCGGCTCGCCCTTGGGGTCGTGGTGGAGCCTGCGCGCCATCCGCAAGGCGCTCGATCGAAAGCGCGACATCTTCGAGGGCCGGGGAGGAATGCCGCCGATGCAGATCCTGCCACCGCCACCCCGCACGCCGCCCGAATTCGCCCTCTGTCGCGAGGAGGCGGGACTGCCGCCATTGCCGGAGCCACCGGAGCTGGCAGTCAAGCCAGAGGCGAAAGACCGAGACGCGGGCTGGGCGACTGGACAATGCCTTCGCCGGCGCCTGTGCGGACCCGACGAAAGCGCGTATCGCAAAACCATGGCGAACTGCTGCGCCAACGCCGGCGCAACCCCGCCCTGGTTCTGCACGGCCTTCTCGCTGCAACGGTCGGACAACCAGTAGCGTGTCCCCGGTGGCGGCCAAAGGCGAAAAGATCCCGGCTCTCGACGGCCTACGCGGCCTGTCCATCAGCCTGGTGCTGCTCGCCCATCTCAGCGGCACGCGCGACCTGGCGACCGGCGTGCGACTTTACGATCTCGATTCGCTCGGCAATCTTGGGGTTCGTATCTTCTTCGTCATCTCGGGATTCCTTATCACGCTTCTGCTCTTGCAAGAGCGCTCCGTCACGGGGCACATCTCACTGCCGCGCTTCTACCTGCGCCGCGGCCTGCGCATCTTTCCCGCCGCCTACCTCTACATGGGGATTCTGTTTGTATGCGCCGCCCTCGGTTTCGTGGTGCTGGCGCCCGGGGATCGGCTGCACGCGCTGACCTACACCGTCAACTACCATCATCTGCGGTCCTGGCAGGTCTCGCACCTGTGGTCGCTCTCGGTCGAGGAGCAGTTCTATCTCGTGTGGCCGGCCTTGCTCCTGGTGTTCGGCGCGCGGGGCGGCCTGTGGCTGGCCTTCGCCTTGGTCGTGGCCGCGCCGCTGGTGCGCATGGGCATCTGGATCTACTGGCCCGCACGCCGCATCGAGATCGGCGAGGCCTTCAGCACCATCGGCGACGCCATCGCCACTGGCTGCCTGCTCGCCGGCATGCGCGCGCGACTGGGACAGAGCGAGCGCTACCTACGCTGCTTGCGCTCGCCGTGGTTCGTTGTCGTTCCCCTTCTCGTCGCGGTCGCCAATGCCTTCCAGCACTATCCCGCGATCGATTTCCTGGCTGGCCAGACCATCATGAACGTGGCCATCGCTCTGACCATCGACCGCTGCGTGCGGGTAGACGGCGATTGGGTGCGGCGGTTGCTCGAATCGCGGCCGCTGGCCCTGCTGGGCACGCTCAGCTACTCCCTCTACCTGTGGCAGGAACCGTTTCTCAACCGCTTCTCCCGCTCCGAGGTGACGCAGTTCCCCTTCAACCTCCTGCTGGCCTTCGCGGCCGCCAGCGCGTCCCATTACCTGGTCGAGCGTCCGCTCATGCGTTGGCGACAACGCCTGCGGCGCGCCTGATCTACCTCGGCGCTCGCTGGCGCTTGCGCCAGAGGGTCGTGATGCCTAGTACGCCTGCAATCAGGTGGATGGGCCTGGTGTCTTATCACCATCGGCAATCCTTCGGTGCCCACAAGAGGTATTCATGGACCACGAGCACTACCATCTGCGCGACCTCGCGCTCAGCGACTCCGGTTTCGTTTTCGACCCCTTGACCGGCCACACCTTCACCGTCAACGCCAGTGGCCAACTCGCCCTGCGGTGCCTCAAGGATGGTCTGAGTGCGGAGGAAACCGCCAAGCGGATGACCGAGGAATTCGCGACCGCCGAAGGCGAGGATTGCGGTCGTGACCTCCAGGACTTTGCGCTGCAATTGCGCGAGTGCGGCCTGGTGAAGTGAGGCATGCGGTCATGGATTCTGTCGATGCTACGGTCGCCGTGACCGGGATGAACGCCACGGATAACCCGGCCCCTGGTGTGCCGGTGGCGCGGGCACTACGGTACGAACCGAGCTTCAAGGGGCGCATCGTGGGACTCGGCTACGACGCCTTGGATCCCGGATTCTACGCGCAAGGGCTGGTTTCGAGCGGCGCCATTCTGCCGTTTCCTTCGGCGGGACGCGCGGCCTTGCGCAGTCGGCTGCGCTGGGTGCGCGACGAACTGGGCATGGATGTTCTCATCCCCAACCTCGATTCCGAGCTGCGCACCATGGTCAGTCTGGCGCCCGAGCTCGAACGGGACGGCACGCACACGTTCTTGCCCAGCCTCGAGGCAATCGAGCGCACCTCCAAGGTGAACCTGCCCAAACTGGATGATTGCGCCGACATCGTCATTCCACCGTCCGAGGTGCTGCTCACCGCGAACGACATCGCCAAGGTGGCGAGCAAACTCGGGCTGCCGTTGGTGGTCAAGGGCGTGTACTACGGCGCCATGGTGGTCTATAGCGAAGCGGACGCCGCTTTCGCATTTCATCGTTTCGCGGCCCAATGGGGCCTGCCGGTGATCGTGCAGGCTTTCGTTCCCGGCGAGGAATACAACGTGGCGGCGCTCGGCGACGGCAAAGGCAACCTCGCGGGTGCGGTGGCCATGCGCAAGATGATGCTTACCGACAAAGGCAAAGGCTGGTGTGGGGTGGCCATCGACAATCCCGACCTCATCCGCATCTGCGAAGCCGTCGTGGGCACGTTGCGCTGGCGAGGGCCGCTGGAGGTGGAGATTCTGAAAAGCGCACGTACCGGCGAATACTTCGTCATCGAGATCAACCCACGATTTCCCGCGTGGATACACCTCTCCGCCGGCGCGGGATTGAACCTGCCCTACTTCGCGGTCCGCATGGCCCTCGGGTTGCCCCTGCCTTCGCCTTTGCCCAGCTACCGCGCCGGCACGCTCTTCGTTCGTATCTCCGTCGACCAGATCAGCGATCTCTCCACCTTCGAACAACTCACGGCCACGGGCGTGCTTCGCCCCCAAGACATCTCGGTTGGAAGAGTCGCGCACGCATGAGAGCCAGTTACGAACGTCCCATCATCGTCCGGCACAGCTTGGCCGGCGTAAACAAGTTCGGTTCCATTCCCGTCATTCGCCCGCTCACCGCCATCGACGGTGTGCGCATCGACGAATTGGTGGGGACCTATGGCTCGCCGCTCTTCGTGTTTTCCGAGTCGACCCTGCGCGAACGGGTGCGCGAGCTGCGCGCCCAACTCAGCCGGCGCGTCGCGAGTTTCGACCTCGGCTGGTCGTACAAGACCAACTACCTCGGCGCCATCTGCCGCGTGTTTCACCAAGAAGGCTCCCTGGCCGAGGTGGTGTCGGGCATGGAGCTGCGCAAGGCCCTGGCCTCGGGCGTGACCGGTCGGCAGATCATCTTCAACGGGCCGGGCAAGACCGCGGCCGATTTGACCCTGGCCTTCGAGAAAAGTGCGCATGTGCATCTCGATCATCTCGATGAATTGGCCTTGGCGGAGGACGTGGCGAACCAGCTCGGCGTGGTGCCGGAGGTTGGCCTGCGCGTCAGTCAATCCGAATTGCCCGTGCCGACCTGGGACCGTTTTGGCTTCCATCTGGAAAGTGGCGGCGCTCTCGCGGCTGCGCACCGGATCGTACGTGGCGGGCGCTTGCGTCTGCGCACCCTCCACGGCCACATCGGCACTTTCATTCCCAACCCCGAGGCCTATCGCCTGGCCGCGTTGGCGCTGGCACGCTTCGCATGCTCGCTCGAGAACGAGGTTGGCATCAGAATCACCACCATCGATCTTGGCGGAGGCTTCGCGTCTCACAACACGTTGCAGGCGCAATACCTGCCGGGTGAAGAAACCACACCGGCCTTGGCCGAATACGTTGAAGCCATCATGAGCGGCCTGGAAGAAGGCATGGCCGGTAGGGAGTTGCCCCGCCTCGTGCTGGAAACGGGACGCGCGTTGGTGGACGACGCGGGCGTGCTCATTGCAACGGTGGTGGGCAACAAACGCCTCGTCGACAAACGGCGCGCGGTGATTCTCGACGCCGGCGTCAACATTCTACCCACGGCCTGGTGGTATCGCCACGACATCCATCCGGCCCAGGAGGTCGTGGGCACGGCCGAACCCACCGTGTTCTTGGGGCCGCTGTGCATGAACATCGACGTGATCCGTGACCGCATCATGTTCCAGCCCTTGCGCGTCGGCGACCGGGTCGTGATCCGCCACGTGGGCGCATACAACGTGACCCAGTGGATGCAGTTCATCACCGAGCGACCCAACGTCGTCATGGTGTCGCCGAAGGGCCAGCATGCCTGCATCCGTAAGGCAGAGACGCTCGAAACCCTTCTCGTGCAGGAGCAAATGCCCGCGTGGCTTTGAGCCGACAACTTCCCGCGCATCGGCACGGGCGGTTCGCTGGCCTCGGATGGGCCTTCCTCGAAACCCTGCTGCGGCCCTACGCCCAAGTCGTGTTCTCGCGCGATCTCGTGGTGGGCGCCCTGGTGTTCGGCGCGGTCGCGACCATGCCCAGGTTGGCAGGCATCACGATCGCTGCCGTGGTGGTCGCCGCGATCGTGGCGTGGCTCTTGGGCTTGGGCGGCGCCGTGATCCGCGAGGGTGGATGCGGATGCATGGCACTGCTCACCACGCTGGCCCTGATGGCGTTCGCTCCCGCTGCCGGGTCGCTGGTGGCCCTGGTCCTGATCGGGGCAGCCACGGCCGTGTTGCTGGCGGCTTCGTTTCAGACCTTCTTCGCCAACCTGTCTCTGCCCACCTACGTCCTGCCTTTCATCGCGGCAACCTGGCTCGTGCACTTGGCCGCGCGGTCGCTACCGATGCGAACAAATTCTTGGGAGGTGCTCGCGCCGTGGTCCGCGATCCCGCATGCGTGGATGGGCCATTCGTGGCTCGACGTGCCCGCGGCGCTCCTGTTCGCTCATGGCATGGTGCCGGGCGCGCTCTTGCTCCTGGCGTTGCTCGTGCACAGTCGCATCGGTTTCCTTCTCGCTGGGGTGGGGGCCGTCACCGCGTCCGCCCTGCGTGCGTGGCTNNGCCATGACCGCCGCAGGATTTTCCGTGCTGGTTACGTACGCGATGGTGCCCGTGCTGGGATTGCTTTCCTTGCCCGTGTTGTCGCTGCCCTTCATGGTCACCCTGCTTGCCGTGCTCACGGCCGCGCGCATGCGGGAGCAAGATCGCTGGCCTCGCTCGGCCGTGCCCGCCGATCGCCCCGAGGAGGCCCTGGCCCGTCATCTGTCGCGCGTGCGCCGTTTTGGCCAACTCGCCTGGGTGCCCTTTCGGCTGCCTTTTCGCGGCGAGTGGTTCGTGTCGCAAAGCTTCGATGGTGCGCTCACACACAAGGGGCTATGGCGACACGGCTTGGATTTCGAAGGCCGCACATCGGACGGCAAGGCTCACCGAGGCGAGGGGCTCACCCTGCGTGACTACGTCTGCTATGGCCTGCCCGTGTTGGCGGCGGGCGCGGGCACCGTCACCAGGGTCGCTGATGGAGTGGAAGACAACCGACCAGGCGAGATGAACACGCGAGAAAACTGGGGAAACGCCGTGGTGGTTGCGCACGGGCCCGGGCTGCATTCGGTGTACGCGCATCTGCAACCCAAGAGCATCCGCGTGAAGGTGGGTGACGTCGTCACGCCAGGAATGGAGCTTGGTCGGTGCGGAAATTCGGGCCGCTCGACGGTGCCACACTTGCATTTCCAGGTGCAACGCGGCTCGGCCTTGGGTTCGGCCACCATCCCATACGAATTCGGCGACGTGATCCAGCGCCTTGAGGAACCTCCGACCTTGCACACGCACATGGTCCCGAAACAAGGCACCTTCGTGCGCCCTTTGCAGCGAGATGATGGGGCCGCATGCGCCATGGGACTCGCTGCCGGCATGGTGTTCGAACTGCGTGAACGCACCGGCACGCGCGTCGAACGCGCCAAGGTCGAGATCGATCTTTGGGGCACGCGCTGGCTGAGCTCGCCCCACGGCCGGCTGGCATTCGAAATCTACGACAACGGTCTCGTCTTGCTCGATTGCCATGTCTCCGCCGATTCTCTCTTGCGCTATCTCGTGCTCGCCTGGGCGCGTTTGCCCTTCGACCAATGTGCCCATCTGCGCTGGCAAGACAGCCTGTCCCGACGCTGGCTGTTGCCCCGCTGGTCGCGCCTAGTGGCGGACTTACTCAGCGTGGTGGCTCCTGGCATGGGGGGACTGGAGGTGTCCTACGCTCTACGGCGCACGGAAGGCACCGTCGAGATCGAGGGCAGTGCCCATGACTGGCGCGTGCGCTCGGTATNNGAAGCCGACGGTGCGACGGGGGCGTTCTGGTCAGTTTCGCTGGGTCTGCAACTACGTATTTTCAGCCTTTGACGATTGAGGAAGACCATGACCCATCCTATTTCGATAGTTCTGGTGTTGGCCGTCGCCATGGTGACGGCGTATCCCGCGTACGCCGAGAACGCGCCTGCAAGCCACCGGGCCTCGTACCAACTCGAAGCCAAGGGCGACTATGCGGGGGCCTTGGCCAAGATGAATGTCTTGCGCGCGGCGGGAGACAATTCCTACTTCGTGATCTTGCGAACCGCGTGGCTGCGCTACCTCGCCGGCGATTTCGTGGGAGCCGAGACGGAGTACCGTGCCGCCATGGCCGCCAGGCCCCAGGCCGTAGAGCCCAAGGTCGGCCTCACTCTCGCGCTCCATGCGGCGGGCGACTGGAAGGCCCTGGTCGTCGCGTGCCAGGCGGCGCTCGCCGACGACCCGAAGCACGCCACGCTGCGGGCGCGCCTCGCCTCCGCCCAGTACAACCTCAAGCGATACCCGGACGCCGCGAGTCTGTACCGCAAGCTGGTCGACGAGTACCCGGGCGTGCTGGACTACCAGACGGGCTATGGTTGGGCCCTGCAACGCATGGGCAAACGCAAAGAAGCGCGCGCGGTCTTTCAGGCGGTGCTTGCCGTGTCGCCCGACAATGTAAACGCAAAACAGGGTATGGCCGAAAAGTGAAGCACGGTATGCATCGCGAGAGAAGCCGCACCTTGCGACGAATCGCTCTCCAACGTTGTGTCGTAGTGGCGCTGGGCTTTGCCGCCTGTGCATCGAATGCCACGGTTCCAGTTGGCGGCGCCTGTTCCTTGGACGACGCCTGCTCCACCGGGATCTGTTTCCACGATACCGATGCGAGCGGCAAGTCCACCCCGTGGACCAATGGTTATTGCTCGGGTAACTGCGCCGACGCCCCCTGTCCCGAAGGCATTTGCTTGGCCTTGGCCGACAGCAACAGCTATTGTGTTTCCACTTGCACCGCGGACAGCGACTGTCGGGCGGGCTATGTCTGCGCCCAAGCTGTCTCGGCTTGCCTGCCCGACTGCCGCAAGAGCTGGTCCTGTGGAAGCACGCTCACGTGCAACCCAGCGAACGGCAAATGCGAGGTTGCGCTGGCGACAACGTCTGCGTCGCGCCCGATCTATTTCGCCGCGCGTCTGAGCCTACGCCACAGGGTCGTGGTGCTGATGCCCAGGATGGCGGCGGACCGGCGGCGGTTGCCGGAGGTCTGGCGGAGCACCTCCTGGATGTGGTCGAGCTCGACCTCGTCGAGAGAGCGCCTGCCGGTGGCGGGCGCGGGCGCGGGATGAACGATACCCGAGGGGAAGAGCTCCGGGGTCAAACGCCCGTCGCGGGACAGAACCGCCGCGTGCTCGATGGCGTTTTCCAGCTCGCGCACGTTGCCGGGCCAGGGGTAGCTGATGAGAAAGCGGATGGATTCGGCCGAGAGGCGCAGCTCCGGCAGCTTCAACTTGACGCGAAAGCGGTCCACGAAGAAGCGCGCCAGCGGCAGGATGTCCTCGCGGCGCTCGCGCAAGGGCGGAATCACCACCTCGACCACGCGCAGTCGATAGTAGAGGTCCTCGCGAAACGCGCCGCTCGCCATGCGCTCCGCTAGATCGCGGTTCGTGGCCGCGAGCACGCGCACGTTGATGGGCCGGGTGCGGCTTTCGCCCACGCGGCGGATCTCGCGTTCCTGCAAGACCCGCAGCAGCTTGACCTGCGTCGCGTGCGAAATGTCGCCGATCTCGTCGAGAAACAGGCTGCCCTCCGCGGCGCTTTCGAAGAGCCCGGCGTGGTCCGCGATGGCGCCGGTGAAGGCGCCGGCCTTGTGCCCGAAGAGCTCGGAGTCGAGCAGCGTTTCGGGCAGGGCACCGCAGTTGATGGCCAGGAAGGGACCCTGGTTGCGCTTGGAGCGATTGTGGATCAAGCGCGCCACGACCTCCTTGCCCACGCCACTTTCGCCGGTGATGAGCACCGACGAGTCGAAGGGGGCAATGCGGGTGGCCAGCTCGAGCACGCGCGTAAAGGCCGGACTGCGCGCCTCGACCAGCGGCGGACGCTCGAGGGTCGAGAGCCGGCGGGTGTTGACCTCCAGCGCGCGCGTGACTTGCCGGAGTTGCTCCGTGAGGCCGCGGATCTTCCCCTTGATGTCGTCGGCGGCGAAGTACGCGAGCGCGGGGTTCGGGTCGCCTACCCACGCCGCCGCGTCCCTGCCGAGCGCGGTGCACACGCGGCCGCCTTGCGCGCGGCAGCTCTGTTCGACGAAGTAGATGTTGCGTCCGAGCGCGTACGACATGAAGCCGCTGGCGTAGCCGGCCAGCATCCAGCACACGGGTTGCTCGGCCTTGCCCAGCTGGGCCATATGCTCCTCGGCCTCGCCCGATCCATGCCAGGTCACGTCCATCAGGAAGTGCCCGCTTTTCTCGTCGAGATCGAGGCGTTTGGTCACCCAGCGCGCGACCCCCTCCATGGCGTGCAGGCGCGGGCCGGCCTTGACGAGCTCGATAGGATCGCTCCAGGAGAACACCCGGCGCATGGCCGCGGCGTCGGCCTGTCCTCCAAAATAACCGTAGCGCGTGAGAATCCGGCGCGCCTGCCGCACGCCCACCATCTCGAACAGATCTTTCCGAAAGGAGGCGAAGGCGTCCGTGCTGTGCAGCACCAGCCGGCGTCCCTGAAAGTCGATGACACCGTCGCGGAAGCTGAGAAGCTCGTCGAAGCGGAGGTCGTCGGCGCGCATGGTGGTGTTGCAGTATGAAACGATGTATTTCAATGTGCAACACTTGCCGGAAAGGGGAAGCTCGCCGTCCAAGGCAAGCCACTGTGCCGCCAGGGCTTTCCCGGATCCCGGCGTTCCGGCACGGGCCTTGCTGTCCATGGCAGGTACCACCCAATCTCGCGGTGGCAAGGAAGCGACGCCATGTACGATCTGCTGAAGAACAAGCTCGAGGGACTGGAAGGCGAACTGGTTTCGTTCGCCCAGGCTTTGGTGCGCGAACCCAGCCCGAGCGGCGATGAGCGCAAGGTTGCGGCCTTGGTCGTCGACCAGATGAACGCCCTCAAATTCGACCAGGTTTCCACCGACGAGTTGGGCAACGTCGTGGGCGTCCTCCACGGCGTCGAGGACGGCCCAACCATGCTGCTCGCCAGCCACATGGACACGGTGGGCACGGGCAATCTCTCGACCTGGAACGAATCGCCCTGGAGCGGCCGCCTCGAGAGCGGCCGGTTGCACGGCCTCGGCGCCGCCGATTGCAAGGGCGGGGTGGCCGCGCAGGTCTTCGCGGCGGGACTGCTCAAGCGCAGCCTGTTGCCCCTGCGGGGAAATCTCGTGGTCGCGGCGACGGTCCTCGAGGAGAACGGGATTTCCATCGGCACGCGCGCCCTGGTCGCCCACACCCTGAAGGAAATGGGACTCCAGCCCGACTACGCGGTGTTGGGCGAGCCCACGGATCTCGGTCTCTACTACGGCCACGACGGCCGCGCCGAAATGGAGGTCACGGTTCGCGGCATCAATCCCTTCCGCGTGAACGACGCGGCCGAGCTGGTGTCGCGCGCCCTGGACGAATCCGGGCGCGATGCCGCCGTCCAGGAAATCGTCGTGGGCGACACCCGCTACGAGGACGGCCCCGACTTTCGCCGGGCCGTCATTGGTCTGGAGCGGCGCCTCGGATCGAGCGACGACGTCAACCATCTGGTTTCCCGCATGCGCGGCGAGGCGGTGCGCGCGGCGAGCACGGCCGGCGCCGTCGACGTCGAGGTGTGCGTGCGCGAGCGCAACGAAATCCTGCCGAGCGGCCTGGTGCTGAAGGCGAAGCGAATCACGCAGGCATGGTCCACCGATCCCTTCAGTCCTCTGCTCTCGCGCTCGCGGCAGGCCCTGTCCGCCGCCGGCTGCGAGGTGCGGCCGGGCCGCTGGAGGCTGGCGCGCCTGGGTATGGGCACCTCGGGCAGTCTGCTCGTCAACGAGTGCAACATCCCGACCATCGGCTACGGCCCGGGCCACGAAGAGCAGGCGCATCGCGAGGGAGAATCGGTGCCCATCGCCAAGCTCGTTACCTGCGTCTACGGCACCGCCGCCATCGCGCACAGCCTGGTCGGCATTCCGGTCTTCGGGTGGATACCCGACAGCCTGTGAGGGGAGGGGTCAATCATGCGCATCATCGTCTTCAACTGCGGTAGCTCCTCGCTCAAGTACCGTCTTATCAACATGCCCGGCGAGACCGAGCTGGCCGCGGGGGAGGCCGAGCGCGTGGGACCGAAGACCGCTCTGCCCGGCTGCATTCACCACCAGGCCTGGGGACAGAAGGAAGATCACACCCTGGACATGCCCGACCACGGCGCCGCTTTTACCGCCGTCATGAAGCTGCTGGAACGCGATTCGCGCCTGGTGCCCGAAGCCATCGGCCATCGCATGGTGCACGGTGGGGCCATCTTCAAAGACCACGTCATCGTCGACGAGGCCGCGTTTGCCCACCTGGAGGAAGTGCAAGACCTCGCGCCCATACACAACCCACCGGCGCTGCGCCTGCTGGCCGCGTGCCGGCAGCTCTACCCGAAGCTGCCCGAGACGGTGGTATTCGACACCGCCTTTCACTCGACCATCCCGCCCGCCGCGCGCACCTATGCCCTGCCCGCCAAGCTGGCGCGCACGCACGGCTNNAGCGGTGGCGCCAGCCTGTGCGCCATCGTCAACGGCAAGTCCGTGGACAACACCATGGGGTACTCGCCGCTGCAAGGGCTGGTGATGAGCACGCGCTCGGGCGATCTGGATCCCGCCATCGCTCTCGGTCTGGTGGCGCGCGCCCAGGGCGACAGCCGCGCCGTCGAGAGCATGCTCAATCGCCG
>PNBO01000036.1 GCA_003136095.1 Myxococcales bacterium | reverse complement strand
CTCGGCGGGAGGGCAAGGGGGACACGTGCCAACCGTCTCAAAGTTGCCAGCGCGCAGCCCGAGACCACGCTACCGGGTTCTGCAAAGGACGAGATGGGCGATGTGCCCCCTTGGCTCAGCCCGTCTGCCGTGCGCCGGTCACGTTCGAGAAACCTACGGGCTCGCTGTGTCCTGACGGTCGCAAATCCGTTCGCGGGGATGGAGAACTGTAGCTTCGTGGTGCCCATGGCGAGGGTGGTCGTCTTGGCCGAGCTGCCCGACTTGTATATGGCCACGACGATGTGGCCGTTCGGGTTCTTGAAGGCCAGCGCGTCCGGACTGGAGCCGCTCGTCGCCACGCGCTTGGCCCCCGGGGACGACGTACTGGGGGACGTGGCGGAAGACTTAGTCCCCCCCGAGCCTTGGGTGTCTCCGGTTTGGCTGCCACCGCTGCCCGAAGCGTCTCAGGTCGTGCCGGTCTTCCAGCTTCCGGTAGCTCTGGCGGCAGATTTCTGGGAACTTCGGCCTAACGCACGAAGAAATGACTACCATCATCGCAATCTTGATCATAATTGAGCAAGCATTGCCCGGCAGAACAGGTCCTATTCGCCTGACAGGCATTCCCGCAGCCCCCACAGTTCAGGTGCTACTTTGCAGGTCCACGCAGAAACCGCTACATCCTGTCAGCCAAGGCAGCAGGTGCAGACACCACCCGAACAATACGTATCCACCACGCACGCCGGGCTCTGACCCGACGTGTCGACAGGGCAACTACCACCCACCAACGATCGGCAGGTTCCGGTGGTATCGGAGATTCCGTTACAAGTGTCGGTGACACACTGATCGGGTGCCGTGCAAGCGTCACCTGGCGACAACAGAGGTACGCACGAGCCACCATTGCACCATTTCCCTAACGCAAGACAGCTGGTCTGTACCATTTGGCCAGATGGACTGCACTGCTGAGCATATGCGTCCGAAATGCAATTCTTTGTGGTTGGCACACAATTTCCCGTGCATCCCCCCGCCACGCTCACATCACAACCATAACTGCAGTTAGTGGCACCAGGGGACACGCAGCTACCACTGTTGCAAGCTCCTGCGCCTTGGTATTGGTAGTTCATACCGTTGCTCGAGTTGCAGGACGCTGAGCCACACGTGCCGGAGGGGTAAGTACATGTGGTGGAACCTTTGCAACTACCACCACAGCTGGTACCACTCCCGTTACATGCCCCATGACGAGGTGGCGAGTTCGCGGCCAGAGCAGTACACGTTCCAATAGACCCAGCGATGTCACACGCCTCGCAGGTCGCGGTACAAGCTCTGTTGCAGCAGTAGCCATCGGCGCAAGGAAGCCCTCCCGCACAATCGGTGGTGGCTTGGCAGGTTTGTCCCTGCTTGGCCTTGCATGCACCGTTTGCGTCGCAGGTGCCTGTGCAGACGCCTGGATCGTCCTGATTCTTGACCGAGGTGCAGACGCCGATCGAGCAGGTCTGGCACGTGCCTGAACAGTCGCTGCGCGTTATGCATCCAGTGCACTGGTTGGTTGTCGTGTTGCATTTCGCGGCTGTGCCTGTGCAGTACTTGTCTGCGGTGCAGGCGACGCAGAGGCCGCTTTGCGCGCAGGCAAGTCCTGTTCGCCCCGCGCAATCGGTATCCGTGGCGCACTTCGCGCACTTGTTGGCCAAGCACAGGGGGGCTGCTGCCGGACAGTCCTTATCCACACTGCAGGTTCCGGGTGCGTCAATGGCTGCTTCGGCAGGTACATCAGGTGTCGCCCCTTCGATGGCCACATCTCGGGTTGGCACGTCCGCCGGAGAGTCGGACACGCTGACGTCCGACGGTGCGGTCCCACCAGCGCCACCAGCGGCTGCCCCATCCGTGGCGGGAGTCGTACTTCCTCCAGAACCTCCATAAACTTCTGAACCGATGGCGTCGACCATTCCGCCGCTTCCGCCCGTGCCCAGATCGATGCCCATAGGAGCGTCGATGGGAAGCGTGGCGCCGCCATCACCGTTTCCCGTGAACACCTGTGCCTCGCTGGTCATTTGCAGGTCAACAGGAGAAAAGTCAGGATTCGAGGCATCGATAGGCACCGTGACTGGACAAAGAGTACCCGGCTTGCAGCACCCGCCCACCTGGTTTGGGGCCAGGCAAGAATAGCCGGTGGGACATTGCTGGTCCGTCGTGCACTTCAGCTTGCCCACATTGGGCGAGGGGGCCGTGAAACAGCCTGCCAGGGAGAGCAAGAGGGGAAAGGCGAGGTAGCGGATTGGAATCGTAGACGCGCTTTCGAATGTTCTCGTACTCATTGGTAGCTACCTCGCAACGAGAGAGAAGCAAGACCTGGTGCAAAAGCCGGGACTATCGAGACGGCGGTTGATGTTTCCGCCATCGCGCCCGAACGCCCACCCAGGAAGAAGAGAGTAGCTCCTGTCGCTAGTGCTGCCGCGCCCACGCCATAGCCGACCCACCCAAGGGCCATGTACGTATCGCGGGTGCTTGCCTTGCCTCGATCGTAGGTGGGCCCGCTCAGGTCAGTGGCCAGACTGTTTGCTTGAAGGTTGCAGACCAGTCCGCCGGCTAGGGCCAGAACTCCTACGGACGCAGTTACGATGCCTGCTGTGCGCAGCCGCGAGCCGGAATGCTGTTCGACGGCTGGAGGCGTTGGCGTTGCCACCAGGCTTACCGTGCTTTTAGAGGGCGGCGGGGGCGCAGCGGCTGCGGGAGATGGGGCGGGAGCGGGGGGGGCGAGCGGTGCCGCGGATGGCGGTGCGAGCTTGGCTTGCTCGACTTCGCAACCCGAGATGTGGCCTTCAACGTCGGCTTTCTCGGTCGCTCGCAGGTCGGGCACCTTGCGCAGGTACTCTTTGAATCGGTCGATGGCATCATCCCAGCGGTGGTTCTGTTCGAAGCAGCGGCCCTGGTTGTAGACATAGGTGGCATCGTTGGTTTCGACGAAGAGGTCGCCCAGAAGATCGATGCCTTTGCGCACATCGCCGGTTATGCACGCCTTCTTCGCTGCCTTTTCTCTCGCTGGTCTCTTATCCGATCTGCTGCTCGCCTCGGCGTAACGCACAGAGCTATGTAGGGTGGCGAGAACCGCGAGAAAGGCAACTGATGTCATTCTCATGAGGGTAATCCTTGTCTCGGCCAGAAACGGACCAAGTAGAGCAGGCGAGATCCTATGCCACACGGTCGAATCAGACAAGCGCAAGCGCGAACAAGCTCGAAATGCTACGGTGGGAAGCAACAAGGTCCAGCACGCTAGTGGTTGGGCTTGTCTGCGTCACTGCCGATCGTTCGTTCCGGTTTTCGCGGGTGGCGCATGGCGATGCCAGGCCGTGTCCCAACGCATAGTCACGGTACGCCGCATGGCTGGACAGGCTGAGGGCGCGGGGCCGCCTGCGTTGCCGTGATTCGAGCATGAGCTTCTTGGCGGGCGGCAGCCGGATCCCGGCAAGGCCTTGGACGAAGGTACTGAGTCTGGATGAAGCCCGATCCGAGAGTTCCCCGCCCATCGAGCCCGCCGCGAGCGCCTGCCCTATCCACCCATCCCTGTCGCGACTGCACCGCACGGCAGGCCCCGTTGTCCGAATTTCGCCACGAACTCTATTGACCCTACCGTGCCTTAGCGGACGCCGGGACAGTCGGTTCGCAGTAGGGCCGTCGCCGCCCAAAGCAAGGGGGCCTGGCCATGCATGTCGTTCGATCCCAGCGTCTTGGTTGCGTAGTATTGCTGCTGCGAGGCTAGGGTTCCCGCCGGTGCCTGGTCTGAACCGGGGCAAACCTGGCTGAGCTGACCGCTGCTGTTGGTCTTGTTGCCGAGCGCTGTCCACCCCTTCTTGGCAGCCGCCGAGTACTTCGGGTCGGTCAACCAGCCGTTCTTGGTCCCGTTGACCAGTGCATAGGTGAACATGGCCGTGCACGACATTTCTGCTGGCGCCGAGGTGAGATCGAGCACCTGCCGCCAGGCTCCGTCGTCGGCCCCGCCGCTGATCTGCACTGCCAGCAAAGCGTCGATCAATTTTTTGTAGCCGGCCATGATGCTATCGCGGGTGGATCCGGTCGGAAGCTCGAGCAGCAATTCGGACATGCCGGCCACGACCCAACCATTCGCGCGGCCCCAGTACGCCTTGGACTGCTTGGTGTGCCAGAAAAACCCATCCGATTGTTGCAGAGCCGCCATATAGGCGATCATGGTCTTGGCCGAACGATCGAGATACTTCGAGTCCTTGGTCGCACGGTACGCCATCACCTGCAGCCCGGTGATCATGTACATGTCGTCGGACCAGTAGCGCGCATCACTGGTGATGCCGTCCGAGGTCGTGCTCACCCACTGCTGGTCCGCCCGGTCCAGACCGAGCTTCTTGCAGCGCGCGTCCTGGTTTTCGATGAAGATTTCCAGAGGCAGGACGCCGAACGCGCGGTAGTCGACAGTGGCTGTGGCCGAGTTATCCGGTGCCGCGGTCGCCCCAGAGGCGTAGGGTTCGAAGGCAGTGATGAGGGACGTCTCGGTCGTTGTATCTCCTGTCACCGTCGTGAACCTGAGTGCACCGTAGTAGGTGAATGCCCACGCATAGCCCGCACCGCCGTAGCCGTCTCCGGTGTGCGACTTAAAGTTGGTCACGGCCAGCTTGCCGATGTCCAAGGGTCCCTTGCCGGTCGGCCAGGTGCCGAAGTCCACACTGGGACAGGTGCCGGTGCTGCCACCGCCGGCACCGCCGCTGCCGGTGGCGCCACCGTTTGTCGTGCTGCCGCCAGATCCCGTGCCGCCGCCCTTACCGGTGCTGCCACCCACCGCGGTCGTCCCACCGCCGGCGCCGCCGGTGCCGGTCGCGCCGGTGGTGATTCCTCCGGTTCCCGCCCCGCCGCCACCCGTGCTGCCACCCGACTTGGTGGTGCCGCCCGTGCTCGTCAAGCCGCCGCCGCCGCTCGTACCGCCGGATGCGGTCGTGTTGCCGCCGGTGCCTGTCGTCCCGCCAGAACCCGTCGTCCCGCCGCTGGCCGGCCTGCCGCCCGTGCCTGTTGCGCCGCCCGACCCGGGGGCGCCGCCAGAGTTGCTTGAGCCGCCGGTGGCCATCGTGCCGCCCGTCCCCGTCGTGCCGCCCGACCCCGTCGCGCCGCCCGTCGCGGAGTGTCCACCGCTCCCCGCCGTGCCCCCGGAGCCGCCCGCGCCGCCGGTGGACTTGCCGCAGCCCCCGATGCCCGGCGCAATCAGCGCCACCATCGCGAGCGATGGCAACATACGC
>PNBO01000193.1:3265-4523 GCA_003136095.1 Myxococcales bacterium | reverse complement strand
ATGCCGCCCAGATCGATGGCCAGGATGCGGTTGATGAACACGAAGACGTCGTCGTCGCCCGTGAAGGTGAAGGTTTCGCCGCCGCTGTAGAGGAAGCTGGTGGCGATCTCGGCGGTGAAAGAGTAGTTGTGCGACAGTCCTTCATCGCCAAAGAGCTGGCCGTCGANNTGTTCACGCCGTCGATGTCGCGGTACCACTGGTTGAACGTATCCGGCCCGACCACCGTGGCCGTGGGGCCGATGTGGGCGTAGACCGGCTTGTCGTCGTTGCCCAGCGTACCGGCCACGATGCCAGTCTCGGCGATACCGTCGTGGTCCATGTCGGGGAAGGTGTTGTGGAAGTCACGGATGAGGGCGGTCAGCTTCGGCTGCTTGGGCTGCGGCGCCGTGCACCCCCCCCACTTGTTGTTCGCACAGGTCAGGGTGCCGGGGCCGCAGANNATCGGCGCCACCTCGCACAGGTCCGCGAGCTTGTTGTCCTGACAGAGACGCGTCCCCTCGCCGCAGGTGTTGGTGCACGGCTGGCGGGTGGGCGCCACGTCGCAAGTGTCCGCGCGCTGGTTGTTCTGGCACAGCCGCGTGCCGTCGCCGCAGGTGTTGGTGCAGGCAAGGCGGACCGGCGGTACCTCGCAGGCCGCCCATGAACCGCCCTTGCACACCTGCGTGCCGNNCAGGCGCAAATACCGAAGGGCAAGAGGACCATCAGCAAGCGGGCCACGGGCGCAAGCAAGGACATCGACGCAAGACTACGACGAAGCCTCGACGCGAACAACACGAGGCTGGGCCCGGCCGGCGTTGCCTGGCGCACTCGGGACGAGGTAGTTTGCGCAGCGGTCCGAGAACGCGACGAACATGGCAACGACAGGCGGCGAAGTCACATGAGCCCCGGCGGAGACGGGAATCCGGTCTTGCGCAGTGAGCTTGGCATCCTCATCCAGCTGGCTTTGCCGCTCATGGCGTCGCAGGTCGGGATGATGTGCCTCGGCGTGGTCGAGACCCTCATCGTCGGACACGCCGGCACCATGGCGCTCGCGGCCGTCTCGCTCGGCAACGTGTGGACCCACAGCACGATCTTGATGGCCGCGGGCGTGGTCATGGGCGCGGATCCCGTCCTGAGCCAGGCCTACGGCGCGGGCGACACGCGCACCGCCGCGCTCACCTTTCAGCGCGGCCTAGTCCTCTCCGCGCTCCTTGGTCTCGCCGTGTCCGTGCTATGGCTGTGCACGCGGCCCGTGCTCGGCCTCTTCGGCCAGGATCCT
>PNBO01000193.1:0-3227 GCA_003136095.1 Myxococcales bacterium | reverse complement strand
TCGGCGGCAGCGGGCTTTCCGTGGTCGCGGGCGCGGGCCTGGCCGGTGCGACTGTCCGCCTGCTCTTGCCCGGCCTCCTGCTCGGCCTGACCTTCTGGGCGGGCCTGCACCGGCCGGCGTGGCTGCCCTGGCAGCGAGCATCCTTCGATTGGCCGCGTATCGGCCGCATCGCCTGGCTGGGGCTGCCCGTCGGCTTGCACTTCGGTCTGGAGGTCTGGGCCTTCCAGCTCGCGACCCTGATGGCCGGCAAGCTCGGCCCCGTGTCCCTCGGCGCCCACGCCATCGTCCTCAACCTCGCCTCGTTGAGCTTCACGTTTTCGCTCGGCATCTCCGTCGCGGCCGCCGTCCGTGTGGGCAATTTGATCGGCGCGGGCGACACGCAAGGCGCGCGGCGGGCCGCGGCCCTCTCGTTGCTTCTCGGGGTGGGTGTGATGTCCTTCTTCGCCGTGGCCTTTTTCTTTCTGCGCTGGCAGCTCCCGCGCCTGTACGGCGCCGAGCCGGCGGTGGCACAGCTCTGCGCGCACGTTCTGCCCATCGCGGCCGCCTTCCAGCTACTCGACGGGACCCAGGTGGTGTCAAGCGGCATCCTGCGCGGCCTGGGCCGCACCAAGCCCGCCGCGGTCCTCAACTTCGGCGGCTACTACTTGCTCGGGCTGCCGCTTGCCTATGGCCTCGCCCTGCGTGGCGGCCATGGCCTGACAGGGATCTGGTGGGGCCTGGCCGCGGGCTTGCTTTTCGTGGCCACCGGGTTATTCGTCCTCGTGCTGCCCAAGTCCGCCTACCGTACGCAGCGCACGCAAGTCTAGTAGGTCGTCAGGACGTGCGGAGCGTAGAGATCGAGGGTGTGGATGCTGGGGTGCGAACTGCCGGCGGGCTCGACCACGTGCAGGCACAGACTCATGTCGATCTGCGAGCCGCCTTGAGCGATGTCCAGCAGTCCCTCGAGCCCGGTCGTGTAGGCGTCGCCGGGCCCGGTGCAGCTGGACAGCACCGGATCGCAGCCGGCGACCAGCCGCAACGACCAGTCGGTCCCGGGATTGGATAGGTCGACCGACGCGGGATACTGGAAGCTTGTCGAGAAGCGTTGCCACCTGAAGGTGATTTGCTCGGCAAAGGTATCGGTCGTGACGGTGAAGAGGCCCGCGTCACAGCAGTCCAACGGAAGCATCCTCCCCGTGACAACGGGATAGGACTCGATGCCGTTGACGACCATGTGGGGCAAGTCCCCGGAACAGAAGGTCGCGAGCGCGCCATCGACCACGAAGGGCTGCACCTCGCGCGCGGCTTCCGGGGAGACATCGCCCGCGGCATCGGGCGAGCCGACATCCGCTGGCTGCGGCTCCGCCGCCTGGTCCCGTACGGCGCTGTCGCCACCCAGGTCTGTGATCAGCGGCAGATCCCGAAGCAGGAGATCGACCGGTCCGTCGCGCAGGACATGATCGACCGCCACCTCGGTCGGGACGACATGGTCGGGCGCGGGATCGGAGGCCACGTCTGGCCGGATGCTATCCCCATCGGGAGCCGCATCGGGCAACAGCAGCAAGTCCGGTAAGATATCGTCTGGCGCGAAGACGTCGCTGCCCACGAACGCATCGCCGTTCGCGGGACTGTCGGGCAGCGCGGCGCTGTCGCGTGCCGTCCCCGCGTCACGGCCGACGATCAAGCTTCGGCTGCCGCAGCCCGCGAGAGCCAGAGCCAGGCAAACCAACGAGAATTCGATCTTGGCCAACATGTCGCCTCCACCTGGCTGACGATGATGAAAGCCTAGACCCAAACGGACCGAGGAGATCCCCGAATATGCTCCTCGCGTGATCGCGATCAACTCGCGCGGCGGCTACAGCTTGCCGGTCAGGATGATGGCGATGATGAGGCCATAGATGACCAGGGACTCGATGAGGGCCAGGCCGACGATCATGGGCATGAAGATCTTGCCCGAGGCCTGCGGGTTACGCGCGATGCCGTCGAGGGCGGACGCGGCGGCACGCCCCTGCCCAAGACCACCACCCAGGGCGGCCAGACCGATGGCGAGCGCGGCGCCGATGCCGATGAGCCCCTTGGAATTGTCGGCGGCGGGGGCAGCGCCCTGGGCGAACGCGGCGGCGCTGGAGAGAGCGGTCAGCACGAAGGCGGCCAACGGGACGAACAGCTTGGCGACTCGGCGCATTTCAGGATCCTCCTATGCGGGACGTGGTGGGTGGGGCAGAAGATATGCCTAGTGCTCCTCGTGAGCAATAGCGGTCGAGATGTAGATGGTCGAGAGCATGGAAAACACGACGGCCTGAACGACGGCAACGAAGACGCCCAGGGCGAGAAATGGCACGGGCAGGAGCAGAGGGAAGATCGCGAAAAACACGACGGGGACCTTGTGGTCCGCGGAGATGTTGCCGAGAAGACGTACGGAGAGCGACACCGGCCGGGCAATGTGGCTGATGAGCTCGATGGGAAACATGAGTGGCGCCAGCCACCAAATCGGGCCCAGGAAGTGCTTGAAGTACTTCGGCCCATGGGCGATCACGCCGAACACGTGGGTCAGGACGAAGACCAGCCCGGCCAACGCCACGTTGGTCTTGAGCGTCGCAGTCGGCGGCAAGAACCCCGGGATGAGCGAGAGCAAGTTGCAGAAGAGGATGAACAGGAAGAGCGAGCCGATGAGCGGCAGGTACCGGCGGGCGTTCTTGGCGCCCATGGGGCCTTCCATCAGGCCGTAGACCAGGTCGGCGAAGGTTTCGAGCAAGGCGCGGGCCCCGAAGCGGGCCGGGGGCACCGCACCACTGTCACCCGAGAAGTGCACGCTCAGCGCGTAGCGAAAGGCGAGCAGCGCGAGCGCCAGGAAGACCAGCAAGCCACCGAGGATGTGGTCGATCTCGAAGTGCGTGGCCTGGAAGACCTGCCAGGTCCACTCGCGGCCAAAGTAGATTTCCAGGTTGTCGCGCAGGGTTTCGTACCCCGGAAAGAAACTGAACCAGGTGGAATGTGGATCCATGATCTATGCGCTCCCCTGCTCGCCGGCCGTGGAGGACAACCACAGCCCGGAGAACACCAGCGAGATAGGAAGAACGGAGATTCCGATGGCGAACGGCACGAGGGCCAGATTGTAGATGCGGAGGGCGACCCATACCAGCGCGAAGAGAATCATCATTTTCGCGCTCAGCGCCGCGATCAGCCAAGCGGCCTGGCCGTTGTCACCCGCCACGGCACGCCGGACGGCCCGGCCGGCCAGCCGCCGG
>PNBO01000388.1:5511-25145 GCA_003136095.1 Myxococcales bacterium | reverse complement strand
GCGTGGAGGGACACAGGGCAGAGGAGGAGCGACAGGCAGCGGCGGGACGACAGGCATAGGGGGCGCGACAGAAAGTGGTGGAGCCACAGGTACAGGGGGCACGAACGCGGCTTGCTTGACCTCCGCTGCCGGCGGTGGGCAGGGAACCCCGGTCACCGTCGAGGTCACCTGCGCGGATGGCACCGTCCACACGCTGACGGAGTACCCGCTCCCGACCGCAAGCTGCGGGCCCTACTGTATCTGTGAACCGAGGGGAATCACGGCGGGCCCTGATGGCAATCTCTGGTTCACGGAACAGGGCGGAAACGGCATCGGCCGCATCACGGTAGATGGCACCGTCACCGAATTCGTAATTCCGACGGCAAATGTCGTTCCCGATGCCATCACAGCCGGACCAGACGGCAACCTCTGGTTCACTGAGACAGCAGAACAGGTTCCGAATTCTATCGGCCGCATCACTCCCGACGGGGCAATCACTGAGTTTCCTCTTCCGAAGGCATACACCTCGCCTCAAGGCATCGCAGCCGGAGCGGACGGTAATCTCTGGTTCACGGAAGAGGCACTCGATTCCATCGGTCGCATTACCCCCGATGGGACGATCCGCGAATTCCTACTTCCAAACTTGGTTAACAGCGGCCATCCCTCTGACACCTCTCTTCAGGGCATAACCGCCGGGCCTGATGGCAACATCTGGTTCGCGGAGTGGTACGTCTACACCATCGGCCAAATCACCCCTTCGGGGACCATCACCAGCTTTCAGCTTCCGCCCGAGCCAAGCGGTCCAACGGGAATCACAGCCGGGCCTGACGGCAACATCTGGTTCATCAGGATGGCTGGCGGTGCGAGCCTACAGATTCTGATTGGCCACATTACACCGTCCGGCGATGCGTATGCCGAGTTCAAAGTACCGGCCGGGAGCTGGCCAGAGACAATCGTGGCCGGCCCCGACGGCAACCTGTGGTTTGGCGATTGCAGATCGTACGGGAACAGCCTTCGCCACATCAGCCCTGCAGGAGAGATTGTCAGCTGCCCCCTTCCGACGCCGGATAGAAGACCCTGCGGCATCACGACCGGCCCCGACGGCAATCTGTGGTTCACCGAAACAGACACTGGCAGCATCGGTCGGCTCATTCCATGATCCGGTGGCTTGTGGGGGGACGCTGGCGAGCTGAACGACATCCTGGCCGCCGGCTGTGCTGCCAGGAACGGGTGGAAGGTCATCTTGGGCAGGTGCTCGTCGGAGAACTAGAAATCTTGCTTCGTCTTTCCCGCCGACGATGCGGGCTCGAAGACGGAGCCCGGTAGGCTATCGCCCTATATAATGATGCCGGCCCTGCGAACCTGGGGAGCGCATGCCGAGGTGGCGGAGCATCCAGTATCGCGTACGCACGGGGTGGGTATTTCGGTGCTGGAAAAACTGGGGGTGGTAGGGGATACCTGGAAGAGTCACACGATCTCCACTCATCCTGGTCGATGCGAGCGTCTTCTTCGCCCATCCGCCGGGCTCTTGCATGCCTCGAAGGTGAACCGTTCGGCCTATGCGAGACGGGTCACGGAGGGAGACAAACGAACTGGGTGCACTCCCAGCGATTGTCCTGCGTGTTGTACGCGCAGAGTGATGTCCCGAAGTACGAGGCCGTCCCCGCATCGAGTGGAGGGCAGTCCGAATCGTTGATGCAGAGGTCGGATGTGGTATGACAGAAATAGGGGTTCGGACCGGCGAGGCCCTCCGCCTCGACATTGGGATTTGTAGAGTAGCAGGTCTCCATCGAGGGAGAGCAATACCCGCCCGGGCCGCAATCCGAGTCCACGGCGCAATTGCCTCCAACGAAACAAACATTCGCGTAGTTGTCCGTGGACGAGCTACGGCAAATGCAGGGCGTCCTTGCTCCACAATTCGAGTCGGTGAAGCATTCGTCGTACGAACATCCACCTGCCGTAATGTTACCTTCCAAGGGGAAGCAGCGGCCGTTCACTCCGGCTGTGCACTGTGAATCGGAGGAGCAGGTCGTAGGGATGCCGGCCGGGTAGGGGTAGGGCTGGCTATAGCAAGTCCCACCAGCGCATAACTGCGGTGCGGGACCGCGCTGCGCGGGGCAGGACGCAGACGAGCTCCGGTGTTGGAGGGGAACCCCGCCGGACCGACCGGAGACACCGCCATAAGAGGTGGTTCCACCAAAGCCAGAGGAGCCAGATGTGCCGCCTGAGGAGATGACTCCGCCAGTGCCAGATTGCGATGTTGGCGCGCAGGTCCAGCACCCGCACGGGCAGCCACACGGTCCACTGCAATCGCAGGTGTTCGAGCTAGCAACGACGTAGCCGTCGCCACAAGCCGGTGCGGCACACGGTGGTGGAACGCACACGGTGCTGCTGCCTCCGAAGCCGGGGGCCCCACTGCCACCAGTGAAGAGAAACCCACCGTCAGAGGTGGTTCCTGGGCCTGGAGCTCCACCGCCGCCTGTGAAAAGAAAGCCGCCGTCGGTGGTACCGCCCCCGGCCGAGACAGCTCCCATGCCAGGATTCCCACCCGTGCTTGGAGTCCCACCCGCGCCGGGGTTCCTCGGCGCGGCATCCTGAGCTGCGAGGTGCAGTGTCGAGCCGGTGCAGCCATGGGCGGTGAGGATTGTGCTGGCGAGAGCCAGAGCAACTGCCAGACCCATTTTCGGGAGTCCGTGGCGGAGGACGCAGAACCTTCCGAGCATGTGCCAAACTCTACGCCCATCGCGACGAAGGTGCACTCGGCTAAGGCCTTGGAGCGTCGCTGGGTGTGGGCTGGGACACCAGAAGGCTGCTGCCCCGACGAGTCGCTCCACGTCGTGTTCATCACCAAGCCCAACACCGGCCACCCCAGCGCGACCGATTGATGGGGACCTGAGCGCCGCGAGTCCTACTTCAGTAAGCTACCGTCGCCGCGACCGCCGAAGAGGGGCACCCAGTATCGCGCGAGCACGGGGTCGAGATTTCGGCGCTGGAAAAATTGGGAGTGGGGTGGGCAGAGCTGCTTCGGTCGCATTGTCTTCGCCTGAACCTACGGCATGCCAGCATCCAATCGCTCCGGAGACAGAATAATGCTTGGGGTATCGGTCGTAGTCAGCGTCGAGCATCCCCCTCCTCCCCCCATCGGGTGATATTCGACTACGCCCGCGTATCGCTCCCCATCCATGAGCGTAACCTCTATCGTGCAGGTTGTTGTCACCGCAGTGTAGTTGTAGTCCTGCCTGGTGATGACGACATAGTCGAAACCTGGCAACACAGAAACCCAACTTGCCGAGCCATCGTTCATGATTACAACAGAATCGTCTCCTGCTGAGCCATCATCGCCCGGGATGGTCAGAACGAAGTACTCGCAAGGTTTGGAAACGACGATGGAGCGAACTGGCGAGGACACGTCGGGCGGCAAGTACACGCTCGCCAGCGCTGCACCAGGGCAGCCGCCGCCGGTGCGTGTCTGACACCCAGCGACGCCCGTGATAGCAGCCATCGCGACGCCCGCGGCCAGGCTGATTGTACCCCTAAGACTTCCGACCCGATTATGGCGTCTGAATACTCTCGTGAACATTGCCGCGCGTTGTCTCATCATCGGATTCCTCGAATGGCTGCAATTATTGGCTCGTGCTGGCGTCAGGACACGGCATGCAGAGTCCCGCACCCAGGAAAAGAATGCGACAAGTCCAGATGCCGCCCTCGCAGGTACAGTTGAAGCCGTGTGTGGGGCCGCTCCCAAATCCACAAGCACAAGGAATACTTGCGTTTGTCGAACACGGGGCCGTGTCAGCTGCGCATGGTCCGTACGGAAGGGCAACGTCGATATTGGTCGCCATGGACGCTGGCCAGGCCGAATCGCCGCACGCCAAGGGGCAAGTTGCGGCTGCTTTTGGCGTACCATTGGGAAGGAGCGAAAAGACGGATGTCGGCCCGTAGTTGGGTGAGGGCGCTCGGCACGCGGTCACTTCATCGACTTGCACGGCCTCAATATCAACGCCAGCATCATTTGACCCGACGCCGTGGATGTCAAGGCCATCTTCCGCGTCTACGATCAAGCCGCCGTCCGGAGCAATGGGCCTTGTGCCCAGCGGCTTCGCTCCCCCGCACCCGGTGAGTGCCATCAGCACGACCAGGAACCGAACGTACGCAGGGCTGGTGTTCCGCGACATGGCCTTTCTGAGAATAGTAGCTGATCCAGCGTCACGACGGCTCGGTCGTGCGAAATACGGCAGAAGAGCCGGAGTTGGATCACACCTGTGGCGTAGGAAGCCTAGACCGGTAGGCCGCTGCGGATGATGCGACGGAGCTCCTCGACGGGCAACTTCGGCCTCTGCTTCTCTTCCTCGAAAATGATCTGTGCCATGGTGGCCGCCGTCAGGTCCTGCCTGGTCTCGTTGGCGAGCACCTGGATCTCTTCTCCACCGCGAATTATCTCGGCGACCTTGGCCAGGGTCACGTAGTGCGAGTCCTGCGTGTCGTAGAGCTTGCGGTTCGAGTAGCGCTTGATGATACGAGCCATGTTCGCCGCATCATGTAATACTGGTCGACCACGTCAAAAAACTGGGGTAGAAGGCGGGAGTGGGTGCTGGGACGTGGATGCCGGTGCAAGGTGAACGCTACCCTTGTTGCAGCCTCCACGGCCAGTGACGGCTGGAAAGTCATCCTGGGCAGGTGCTCGTCGGAGAACTAGAAATCTTGCTTCGTCTTTCCCGCCGACGAGGTGGGCTCGAAGACGGAGCTCGGCAAGCTATCGCCCTACTAAATGAGGCCGGCCCCATGAACCTGGGTCACGCATGCCGGGGGGTGGGGCATTGACCTAGCTCTCCCGCGCTCGGAGAGATACCCTACAAGGGTGCGAAATGCAGCTCCTCCCTCGCCGCTCTTCATGGCGGCAACCTTTCTCCTCGGCTGCGGCAACACTCCGCTCGCAGAACCCGACGGCGGCGCAGGCCATGCCGACGCCAACAATGTTGGTGCTCCCTGCGACATCCTTACCGATGCTGGGCCGAAACAGGGCGTCTTCAACATGGAGGACCTTGAGTGCACCACTCGCCTGTGCATCAAACCCGTGGACCTGACTGGTGTGGCGGACACGTGGCCGTTCTGTACCGCAAAGTGCTCGACGGACGCCGACTGCGTTGGTCGCATGCGGAACACCAGCGATCCAACCGACAAGGCTTGCGTGAGCGGCTTCACCTGCGGCGTGGCCTTCGTCAAGGGCAGCATCTGCTGCGAGAAGCTCTGCCTGTGCATGGACTTCACCGGTGGCCTGGTATCGACGCCCCCGGCCTGCTACCTCGACGCGGGGCAGACCTGCCAGTCTCAGTAAACTACCGTCGCTGCGACCGCCGAAGAGAGGCACCCGGTATCGCGCGAGCACGGGGTGGAGAATTCGGCGGTGGGAAAACTTGGGGGTAACTCCTCGCGTCGGCCCCAAATCGACCGGACTGGTAGCCGGCTCAATCAGCCCTGGGCATCTTCTTGTAGCAATCGTCCGTGGTAGTGATGGCACGCAGTTCCGTGGGGGTTGCCACCAAGCGAATTGGGTCCCAGCGGTCCTTGACGCTCACGGCACGCCAGTGAAGCTGCCCGACCCAATCGCCATAGTCGTCAGCTTCGAGCCTAAGGATTTCTTCACCAACCGAGTAACTGAAAAGGTGCGCCTTGTCCAGGTGAAGAACTTGTCCCGTTGCTTTCTTGCCGTCCACCTTTACCTCGATGACCATTCCCGCCCTCGCCTCGCACGTCAGGGACCAGCGGCCGGCGATGGGTCCTGGGTCCTTTTGCCAAGCGAGACGCTTCTCCTCGGCCTGGGATGGAGCCGCGAGGGCTGTCGCTAGGAAGAGGGACGAAATGCCCAATGTGCGCTTGGAAACCCGCATGAACCACCTCCGCTGCTAGAGCCTTTGTCTGGACCGCAGGCTGACTGCTGGCCTACCCCTTCTTCATCCCCTTCGCCATCTTCACCGCTGCAGCCACTCCCTTCTCCTTCGCGACAGCCTTCACCTTCGCCCTGTCCGCGGCAGACAGCGCTCGCAGCGCCCCCATGTACTGGCCCTGGAGCTTCCTTGCCCGCGCCACCTTGGGCGTGACCTTCCTCGCCTTCTTCTTTCCCGCCGGTCTTGCAGCACCTGCAAGGGCAGCCTTGCGCAGCGCTCGGTACTTCTTGATCTTGGACTTGGCGACGTTCTTGTGGTCCCCGCAGACCATGCCGAAGACCGGTGCTGCTGGGTTCTTGCAGCCGGGTACTGGGCATAGTTGCTTCGCTCGCTTCGTCTTTCCCGCCGACTTTCTTCCCGCCACACCCGCCACATGTGCCACCGCCTGCTTGGGTGGCCTTCCTGGCTTGCCCTTCTGGGGAGCACCGAAGGCGGTGGCGAGGGCAGCCTCGATGCGTGCGGTTACTGATGCCTTGGCGGCTGCAACGATGTGATGGGAGAACTCCTCGACGAGGGCGGTGATGTTCGTGGCGGGCATGGTGGGCTCCTTGGCTTTCCCGCCATCGTACGCGCCGTCGGAGAAACCGGCAACCGTGGCAGAACGAGGGATGCCCCGCCCCCACACCGCAAAGGTGCAGTGCCAGCTCGCCCCTGCGGTTTCCACCGCGAGCGGTTCAATGGCGTAGAATACCGGGCAGCATGGCACAGGGGTGCTCACGTCCGCGGTGGCGACGGCCGAAGATGGCAACGCGGTTTCTCTGCGTCGGCTGCGCTGTGCTTGGATTCCTCGTGGGACTCCAGGCGCTCGGCCACGCGCAGTCCACTCGGCAGCATCGGGAGGAGGCTCTTCGGCTGTGCGGTGAGAAGAATACCGTCGGAGCCACCAAGCTGCGAGATGCGTACGACCAGGAGAGGCAACCCGAGATCCTGTTCGATCTGGGCAAGTGCCAGGAGCGTCTAGGTCAGGACGACGAAGCACTCCAGACCTACCGCTCGTACCTGAAGCTTCCGCTCGCGCTTCGTATCACCGAGACGAAAGCGCGCATGGTTGCAATCGAACAGAGGCAAGCCGGACAGGCGGAGACTGACAGCCCCACCTCACCGCCGAGGTACGTCCTGCTGCCCAACGAGCCCGAAGCGAATGCGTGCTCGGCGAGGTGCTCCACTACCACCGTCTGCGCCGAGCCTCTGCGCAAAAGCCCAAACGACGCGATGGCTCAAAATAGATGCTTCACCAAGGAGTTCGCCTGCCTTGCCAGCTGCCCTGGTGCCCGCGTGAAGAAGGGCCACTGCCCGACGGGACAATCGCTCCGTGGCTTCCGATGCTTCGAGGACCGTACCCGACGTGCGCTCCCTGGCCTGTTGACGCCAGGCAAGTTCTAGGGAAACGGACTCGACGGTCAGCGCGCATGCGTGCGCGTATACTTGGAACGTGCTCCACGGCTCGGCGGCAGACGAGGCTGGACGTGGGCTACTCCCTCAGGCACAAGGTGAAGACGGCATGAACGCAAGCAACCGAGGAACCATGCAACCGGCTCTATCGATGACCGGCCGATGGCACCTCTTGCTTGCGGTCTTTGTCGCCGTGGCAGGTTGTGGTGGAAAAGGTGGGCTGCGTTTGACCAGCGACGGCTCCCAGGGCGGAGGTGGAATGCCGAGTGGAGGTGCTGGTGGTGAAAGAACGAGCGGACAGGGTGGCTCAGGCGGCGGGGCGGGTGGATCATCTGGCAGCAGCAGAAGCGGCGGGGCTTCAGGGGGTACGGGCTTCGCGGACGCAAGTTCCACCTCCAGCGACGGGAACACCATACGAGTTCCAAAGAATCATCACCCCGCGGGCGTCTCTTGTCCCCAGCAACGCGGGCCAGGCACATGGACGAATTGGTGTCAGCTTGATGGGGGGCTCGCGCCAGGAGAAACGGGGTGCATGCACGACTCGGATTGCACGGCGGGCACCGACGGTCGGTGCCTCACTAGCGGTGGTCCCTTACCCCCTGGATGCACCGGCGGTTGTTCGTACGATGGGTGCTTCAGCGATGCAGATTGTCCCGGCAACGTGCCCTGTGACTGTCGTGCTTCGGACGTGGACTCTAGTCCGAACTGGTGTGTAGCAGGAAGCAATTGCCGTATCGATGGTGATTGCGAGTTCGGTAGCTACTGCTCGCCAAGCCTCTTCGGATTCTGCATGCGTGTAGACGGCAACGGCCTTGGCCGTGGCTACTTCTGCCACACCCAAGAGGACACTTGCACCGATGATGCCGATTGCAATGGTGGAGGCTACTGCGGCTACGACCCGTCGAAGAACCTGTGGAGCTGTTTTCTCTGCGTCATGCCGCCGTAAACGATGGCCATCCAGCGGCTGGTCGCGGGAATTCACGGTGGCCAGAGCATCTGAGGCAGCCAGCCGTGCGGTCGAGGTTGCCACCAAGCTCAGGGTGTCGGCCGAGGGGGTGGATGCTGCAGAGCTGAACGACATCTTGGACGCCGCGTGCGCTGCCCGGGACGAGTGGAAGGTCATCCTGGGCAGGTGCTCGTCGAGCGGATGAAGACCTCCTCCGTTCAACTCCGACTTCGGCCAGCCCACTTCCCAACTTCTGACGGTTCCGCCTACTTCTGCAGCTGAAGGCTTGATCGAACAATGCGGCGTGATAGCGTCGCCTCCGGGAGGACCGATGAAAGTCAGCGTGAAAGATCTCAACGTGTCCATGGATCTGGGCAACAGGGGAATTGCACTTGATGTTTACGATGCCAAGGGCACAACTCGCCTCGGCGATCTTCGGATAGGGAAGGCCAAGATCGAATGGTGTACGGGAAAAACGCGTGAGGGGAACGGCGTGACTGTCACGTGGGATCAGCTTATCAACTGGTTCGAGAGTCAAGCGCAGCAGGGCTAGCGATGCACGCAGGCGGCCGGGGACGGGTGGATGGCCATCCTGGGCAAGTGCTCGTCGGATGACTGAAGAACCCGCCCCGCACTTTCCCGCCGACGACCAGAGCATGCTCTAGCACGGCTCGGTTCGTGATGGTGACGTGCATGGTGCCTACCATCCCGGAAGACCTGATCTGCTTCTACGTCCTGGCTCGCCTTGACCCCCGTGGCCCCTGGCCGGAAAGTTGCGGGCAGGAATGGAGGCAACGATGCGTTGGTACCACTACCTGTCGTACTTCTTCGGCGGAGCCTTCCTGGCGAACACGCTTCCGCATCTTGGGAATGGAATCTCAGGGCACCCGTTCCAGAGCCCATTCGCATCGCCGCCGGGGGAAGGTCTATCTTCCTCGACGGTCAACGTCCTGTGGGGTTTGCTGAACCTAGTCATCGGCTACCTGCTCGTGTGCCGGGTGGGGAAGTTCGATCTACGAAACACCAAGCACGTGGTCGTCCTCGGCGCGGGCATCGTATTCATCACGATCATGTCTGCCCGCGGATTTGGTCGCTTCCACGGAGGGCTGTGAGCTGACGCCTTCTTCATTCCCGCCGACAATGCCCGGTTTGGTCGGTTGGAAGCCGAGGCACGGCGCTGACGCTGGCGGGCTCAGGGCGACCACTGCCGATAGTCGTGAAGAATTCGCATCTCCCCATCCTTCACGCCCCATTCCCGGCCACGGTTGGTCAACCCAGGCTTCAGCGGCGCGGATGCGAATTCGTTGTGGAAGATCTCGAAATCCCATCCCTCTACACGTTCGTAGACTTGCGGTCGGTTCTGCGTTCCGTGAGGCGAGTAGAGCACGGCGCTGATGCCGGCGCGCTTGTCGCTTAGGAAGAGGTCTGATTCGACGGATGCTCCCGTCGTCTTGCGGGCATTGGGTCGGTGCGACCACCCAGCATCGACAACACGTCCGGTACCCACTTCGATCTGCCACGTGAACGGACCGATGCCATAGAGCGCCTGCGCGACGGACGGTGGCTCTCCATAGCTTCCGGGAGTGCTTGGCTCCGGCAGAGCGGAGCCACTGATCGCGATAACATAGCTGTCCGAGGGCGCGACGATTCCCGCGGCCAGGTAATCGTTGTACTTGTCCCACTTCTCCTGCAGGGCCTGGGTGTAGCGCAGGAGGATTGAAGTCTCAGGCACGGGCACGGGTCCGCGAAGCGCGAGGTCGTGGAGCATTCGCAATTCTTCCGTCGAGGACGGCGCGGTCGCTTCGACCCACATAGGGGGCTGGCCTTCGATTCGGATGTCTGGGCCGGCCTTACCGGTTCGGGCGCAGACGGGCAAGCCAAGCCGTTTCAGGACAACCGTAAGACGCATCTCCCAAGCCCTGGCTTGGTGGTGTCCTCGCCGCTGGAACTGGTCCAGGAAGTTGCGATCCGCGTACGGCTCATACTCTGTCCAGAGATCCTCCAGATACCGACGGTGGCTGTCGTCGTACTGATCATCCCGAATGAAGATGTAAACGGGGTCGAGTTCCGACGGTGGCACAGTCGTCGCGAATAGTTCCCTAGGCGTTGGCATGCGGTGATGATCTGGTGGGACCGTCAGGCTGCCACCTCCTGAAGGCCGGGTACAGGGGGACGTAGTTGGCGCGTCTGCAGCATCCAGGGCAAGAGCGTGCTCAAGCTGAACACGCCGTAGCCGCCCTTGCCGTTGACACGACCGACGTAGGACGCCTACCGTGAGTAGCTATGCGGGCACTTCTTCGACACAGGGTTTGGGACCCGATGCCCGTCGCGGCTGCCACTTTCATTGTTACCGCCGCCTTGGCCGCCGTGGCGCTCGGCGAAGAAACCACCACCACTACGCCGTCGCCGGCCGTGCCCGATCCCCCCAGCCCGCCCGCGCCCGACGTCGCGCCGCTGCGGCCCTTCCGTTTCCGTGCCGGCTTGGGCCTGGGCTACTTCCGCCCCGCCGACGTGAACAACTACATCGCGAGCCTGGAGAAGGCCGACCACCCGGCGATCCAGTCGACCGATGAGATGCGGTTGCTGGTGTCGGGCGAGCTATCGGTGACGTACTACCCGTGGCGCTTCCTCGGCATTCGGCCGGCCTTCGCCTACTACTTCTCGCCTTATGTGATCACGGTGGGCTCCGGGACCGCGCGCGGTCTCTGGCTGCACTCGGTCTCGCCCGGGTTCGGGCTGGATCTGGCCTACGACGAAGGCAAGCTGGCGCGCCTCTTCGCCAGCCCCGGCGTGTCCTATGACGAGGGCTGGTTCGAGGGCTATTCGGCCAGCGGTCTCGGCATGTCGCTCGCGCTCGGGGCCGACTTTTCCTACGGGCAGGGCCGCGCCAAAGGGTTCTACGTGGCCGTGCTCCTGCGTAGGGCCAAGCTGGGCATCGGCCATCGCCCCGATACGCCCAGCACGGTGACGATGAACAACCTCGACTTCACCAGCATCATCTTCTGTGCCGGCTTCCAGATGGGCACGTAGGCGCGACCTCGCGCTGATAACACCCGGTCAGGCGTCCCTGGGTCCACGATGGCGTAGCCTGGGTCGAATGCCTTCTCCCCGGCTGCCTTGAACGACGGGCGCATGCGTAGCACGGCTCCGGTGGAGCAGTAGGTGCAGTCGTGGCCGCACTTGGTGCCCACATTCACGGCATAGCTGGCAAGCCCCTTCTTCTCGAACTCCGGGCTGGGCTGGATGCCGGTCTTCAGCGTGGTGGCGTGGACGCGTGTGATCGCCACCGGGATGGTGGCTCGACGGCGCTGCCCTAGTTCATCCGGTACCCGTTCATGGTGCTCCCTGCCGTATCACCCATCCAGCAAAGCGATGATGGCGCGAAGCAGCTTCCGCAGCTCGTGCGGCTCTCTCTCTTCCTCCCAAGCTTGCCCTGCCTGTTCGAGGAGTTCGGCGACTCGGTCCGCACCTGCAGAATTCTGGCTACATGTAGCCAGAATGGGTCGTTTCGGGACGCTTCCTGACGTCGCCTGACGTTCCAACCCCGCGAAATCCTTAGGCGGCGAACCGTCTCCACGCCATCGCACTCTAGAGGCCGTGGGTTCGATCCCCATCAGCTCCACAAACAGGCTAGCTTTTACGGTCACTTAGAAGATCCGCCCTTGGGGCGTTGCGTGAAAGAACGCGAAATGCGGTTCCCAAAGTTGATCAACTTCTCGTGCTCTCGCGCCCCGTGGTGTCCATAAAGCGGTCGCCAAGATTCTCACACCAAATCGGGGAAATCGGGAGCTTGGCAAGGTCGTCTGCCGGTCGCGCCTTGGTGGAATGCTGAACTTCTACGTCCGCAGGGCCGCCTGAACCGTGACGATGAATAGTTGGACAGCACGGAAAAGTGCGGAATGTCTGCGTACGCACCTGATCTACGGAGACGGCGCCACCTGCCAGGCACCGTTCTCGGCGGTCGCTCCTGGGATTTGTTGCCAGGGCAGCAGGCGCTGCCAGATGGCCTTCTCTTCATACGGCGCCTTCGACCAGGCGACCGCGAGATCGGGCCGGATACCATCCGCGAAGGCGAGGGTCGGCGGGCGAGGAGGTATCGGGGACTCCGTGGGATCCCAAGTGCCGATCACACACCAATGCATGTCGGAACCGATGATCTGCAACAGGAGGTCCCGGTGCAGACGCCGAAGCGCCCGGGCCCAGAGCCAATTCTCCACCCCGGCTGGCGCAAAGCTCACCAGCAGCTTGGGACCGGGCGGCTGCTTCTGCTCTGGGTCGATCAGATGGGGAGCGTAGAGCAGGAAGCCCATGTTCTTCCCGCTCGTAACAGTTACCGCCGTCCTCCGGTTGAACTGGAAACTGCCCTCGCGCAATCCCAGGCGGTGGCGCAATTCTTGGATGGGCCACGCCAAGGTGATCTGTCCGCGGGTACACCACTCGAGGAAGCACTGGCGAACGGTCGAGAAGACGATGCTTTCTCGGGGCGAGTGGCTCCGGGGGATCCGCTGGTACCCCGTCTCCTGGTCATCGTCCAGGGGGACACGCGTCGTGCTTACGATCAGGTCCGACTCGGACAGCTTGAGATCCTCCGTCGTGGCGCTGGCGTCGTCAACCGCAGCGGCCTCGTGCATGGGGGTCTGAGCCGCAGCACCATTGGGATGGGGTATGCCCTTGGGCAGATTCAGGATGGTTTCGCCCATGGTCCACCCGGCATCGATGATAATCTCGAAGAGCTCTACGAAAGCGCTGGCGTCGCGAATGAAGTGCAGTTGACGATCCCAGAGGATTTCGTCTTCGCTCTGCGAGGGCCCCCCGTATCTGAGGTTGTGCGGGGTCACGGGGTAGGCGAACTGAAAAACCCGTGGTCGTGCAAGCTCCCGCATCGTACCTGCTTGCTCGGGCATCGCTACTGGTCGCTGTCGATTCGGCATCACTACCTCCGATCGCCAGAGGCTCAGTATACCGAGCACCTCGTGCCGGGCCAGCGCATTTGTCACCGCGACGTGCGAATCGCGAAGCGGTTTAGTCTAAAGACGCGTCTTCTCCTAAGGCCGAGCCAACTCCGGCGAAGCTACGCAGCGCTTTGGACTAAAAGCCCGATTGCGCCTAACGGGGCCGAATTCGGCTGCTGATTTTTTCTCGACGAATCGCCCGCGGGCTTCGTGCATGTGCCTCTATGTTGGAAATGAGGCGCTCGAAATCCGATTCATCGTCCCTTGCAGAGCTTCACTCGGCGCTCTCCTCGTCGAACGGCGCCGGTTGCGTGCCCGATGCGACAAAGCTGTTTGCCGACGGCGCCACCACCAAGACTACCAAGACCGACAACCAGACCATCGCGAACCTGATCATCGCAGCCGGTGTCCCACCGAAAGATGTCGGCAGGGTGTATCTCAAGCTCTTCGGCCGCGTCCTCCCGACCGACAAGCACCGGGCGAAGGCGTACATAGGCCGGACGCTCAAGCACGCGCGCATCGACGAGGAAAGGTGGCTTCTGTACGATCGTGCGGTGCCTTGCGATCCGCTGTCGGCGCTGTGGGATGCGCTCGCACTCAACCAGATCCGACCTGGCGACGGCGAGCGCCAGCGGACGCAGCGCGCCCTGCTGGAAACGGGGATCGCGCTGCTCTCGCCGCACCAGCGCAGCTTGGTGCGGGCATGGATGGCTCGCTCCGGCGAGAACAATGTGGTCGAGATCCATGCGGCCCTGCCCCAGTTCTGCGGGCATGGCGCCTACCACTGCAAGAACAAGGCATTTGCCCGCCTGACCCGCATCGTCGCTGGCCTCGCGGCGGCCACAGGTAACTTGGATCTGCGCCCCAGCGGCGCTCGCAAGTATTCACGGCATAAGCAGGAACTTCGTTCGCGGCAAAAAAGCACGATAGCAATCTTTAAAAAGCCGGGTGGCGCGCGTCTGGTACGGAGAGAGGGCGAACCATGACGGACCTATCCGACCTCCGCGATCGCGTCGGCGAATGCTTGCCCCGAGCCATCGGCTTGGCCCCGAAGTCGCGCGGACGCGGCCAGGACGCAGCCCGAGCGTCGCTCGCCGACGACTACACCGTCGTAGTATCCCCGCCCCTGCAGGAGTCGTTCTTCCTGCTTTTCGAGCACTCCATCGCGGAGCAGGACCTCGAGGGAATGCCCTTGTTTTCGCGGGCAACGGCTGCGAGCGATCTGTCGCTAGGGGAGTACCGCACGCACGCCAGCCTGCGGGCGTTCGCCCTGGCGGCTCGCGACACGATGGCAGGCCGAGGCCTGGTTCGCTGGACGCAGATCGTCCGTGCGATCGCCAGCCGCTTGCGCGGGGACCCGGCGCCCTTCCACGCCCAGGCGCACGCGGCATGCCGGAACCTGGGCGATTTGCGCCGCCGCGTGCTGGACAGCACGGACTTCTCGCCGGACTTCGCCGCGCGGCTCGAGCGCCAGCGGCCGTTCATCGTCATCGGGAACCAGCTCTTGGTCGAGATGCGCCCGCAATGGGACTTCTGCCGAGCGGCCGCCACCAAGGACATCGTCGATGTGACCTTGCTGCCGGAGCCGTGGTTCGACCCAATCGTCACGACCCTATGTACTGAGCTCGCGGACGACCGCGACGATCTCGAGCGCGCGGCGGACGAGAAGTTCTGCGCCGAGCTCGCCGCTGCTCGAGCACCGATCCGAGGAAGCGGAGAGCTCCACGGGTTCACCGTCTCCGCGCCCTCACCCGCCGGGCTCAAGGTGTCGCTGGAGACCGGCGGCCCGTTTTTCATGGAGATCTCACCCGGGAACGTCGTGCTCTGGCCCGCCGCCGTCGTCTCGGTTGAGGCCGAAGCCTCGATGTTGCTCGGACCGCGAACCGACCTGTCGATCAGGTTGAGCTTGTGCCCGGGGTCGCACGGACGCACGCCGGCCGCGCGATCGGCGGAAGCCTCCAGCCTGCCGCGCATTGCGAGCCATCTCTCGCAGCACCCTTTTGCCAGTCGCGAGATGACCCTCTGCGTGGGCAGCACGAGCCAGCGCAACCGCCAACTCGCACACCCCTCGTCGATAGCGGATGGAATCCTCGATTGCCAGCTGCGGGGTGCGCTACGGGTGTTCCGCTACGGCTGGCGCGGGTCGAATCAGAACCGCGTCTACCACGACCTGCGTGGCAACCCGCCCCCGGCCGGCGTCAACGTGATCCCGCTCGCCGAGGCCTTGCAGTATGTCGCCGCGCACCCGCAAATCGAGCTGGTGCGCTGGCAGCAGTGAAACGAGTCACCGTCGCTCAACAAGAAAAACGGGAGCTTCGCCAATGAACGAAATGAAAGACATCGAAATCAGGCTATCGCGGGGGGGAAACCCGCTGCACGGGCAGACTCGTCACTTCTCGCTCGACGAGGCCGGGGTTCCTCTGCGGGACCTGCTGGGGCCCAACCTGCGGGCTTCCGGGCCGGTCGACATCTTCTTGCGACAAGGCAGCCGCGAAGTGCTGATCCCCAAGGACGACTGCGAGGCGCTCTCGTTGCTCGAAGCGATCCAGCGCGTGTCGGGCACCGGCAGCACGCAAGCCGGGGTCTTCACGCTCGACGCGACGGCCGCCCACGAAGGAGCGACGCATGCTTGGCTCGCGTAGTGCCCAGGTTCCGCGCAGGGGGCCCAAGCTGTTCGTCTCGGACAGCTTCATGCTTGCGGCGCAGGCGACCTGCGCTGCCGCCGACCGCTTGCACGGCGGCGTGGAGATCGCCTGGTCGGCGTACGGCCAGTGGACGATCGCCAAGGGCGATGGCTTCGGCGCGATCTACCTTTCCCATCCCTTCCTCCTGAAAGCCGAGTGTGGGCCCTCATGGTTTCGCGTGCAGCCCGCGGATCTCTCCGCGCTGGGGCGGCGGGTCTCCGAGTCGCACCCGCATCTGACCGTGCTTGGCCAGGCTCACCGGCACCCGGGCAGATACAAGCCAACCCCTTCGTACACCGACGACGAGGACCGCGAAAGAATCGCGAGCCTCCTGCGGGATTGTGCCGAGCGCGAGGTCGTCGAGCGCTGGGCAGTCCCGCCGCAGCTGCCGCCCGCCGGAGCCAGCAGGGACGCCGGACAGATCGTCGAGTACGCGATCGATCCGCGCCTGGTGCTCAGCCTGGGCCCGCGCTCCAGAAGCCTTCCCGAGCGGCTCCTGCCGGTACGGCTGCGCCGCCTTGCGCGGGTGGCAACTGTGACCTGTACGCGGCGCGTGGGCTTGTCCTATCAGGTTTTCCTCGTCTTCAACGCGGACGCCGATCGCGATGCGATCTACGCGCAGGTGATGGAGTTCCGGCGTCTGCCATTCGGTGAGGACGTAGCGACGCTCTTCGACGACTGGCCCGTGAAGATCTTGCCCGATGCCGAGGTCGCTGCCCGCCTGGTAATCGACGATGTGGATCTGGTTCGCTGCGACGTCAATCCGGACCGGATTGAAACCACCGTCGAGGAATGCGTGCAACCCTACCTTCGCAGCAGCGCGCACATCTACCCGATCTCGACCTGGTCGTCCGCGAGCGGAACCAAAGGCGTGGCCAAGTACCGCGATCCGTACGACCGCGGCGGCAACGACGGCGGCTGGGATTAGGAGTGGCCGGATGGACGAGCTCTACAGTCGCATGTTGCGCCAGTCCGGCTGGCAGCTGGGGCCGATCCGGCAGACGTTGCTCGTGATCGCGGCGCGGGGACCGGCGGCGGAGCAGATTTCACTCGCTGCGAGCGCGATCGGCTTCGAGCACCAGCTCGTCCTGGCGCAGGACGTCGCCGCCGGCCTCCAGCTCGCGGACGCGACCATGCGGCACAACCCCCAAGCCTACGTGGACGTGGAGCTCGGGAGTCTTCACCGGGGCATGGTCGAGATGCCGACGATCTTCCTCATGGATCTCGGAGATCCGGCCACGCGGGACATCTCGATCCGCGCCCGGCACTACATCATCGGCTTTGCCGAGAAGGCCGACCGGATCGATTTCGGCACCGATCTCATCAACGTGGGCAGCGGCTGCGCGGGCCGCCCGCTGCAGGCGTGCGCCGAGCTCGCCGTGCTCGTGGGCGAGTTGCTCTCCGGGATCTGCAGCGTCTTGAACGCGTACAGCGCCGGCGAGAACGAGCCGGGCTTCGCGCCGCCGCCGAGGTGCGCGCGCGTCCCCCTGGCCCTGCCCCCCAGCCCGGGCGCCGACCTCAAATCGCGCCGGATCTACCTGGGCGGCTTCGGCGGCGCAATCGCACATCAGATTCTGAACGCGATGGCCGTCGATCCGGTCCTGCAGGCGATCCTCTCGCACCCGGATTCGCTCATCGTTGGTGCCGACGACGACGTGGTCGAGGAGAGCAATCGCAGCCGGCAGCTCGGCTACCTGCCCGACGACGTCGGCCGGCCCAAGGCCGAAGCGACGCGCGACTGGCTCGCGCGCGGGCCGCTCGCCAGGGCACGCGTCGTCCATCTCAACGAGCCGATCGCGCTTCGGCATGCCGCCGAGTACGGGCCCTTCGATGTCGTGCTTTCCTCGGTCGATTCCTGGGACGCGCGGCGCACCCTGGTCGAGCTCGCGCGCCAGGGCAAGGTGCCGGCCTTTCTTTCTTCCGGCAGCAGCTTCTTCGGTGGCTTCGAGCGCATCGTGACCCGAGAGAGCGCCTGCATGTCGCTCCACGGCGTCGAGCAGCTTGCGCACCGGCCGCGCGGCACGCGGCGCTCGTGCGCGGACGCGCCTGAGCCGTCGTCGGTCATCCCGCAGGCCATCGTCGGCGGGCTCGCCGCCGCCCAGCTGCGCGATGCGTGGCTGGGCCGGCGGGTCGATCCGCGGGGCGCCGAAGTTCACCTGCTGCACACCAGCTCCGAGCCAGGATTCACGGGCCTGCGGCATTCGCCGGGAAGGCTCGTCAATGCGACGTGTCCGTGTGTGGCGATTGGCGAGGGGAACGCGGCATGAAAGCTCCGGAAGGCGTGGTGGTCGGCAGGCTAACGAGCGGCGACGGCGGCTGCACCCACGCCCTCGTGCAGGGCAAGGCTATCTCGCTCTCCGACGGGATCTCGATCATCTCTGGCTGGAGCGACCGTTCCGACATCGCGATCGTGTGCAAGGTCGCGGCGGGCGCGCAGGTTTCCGTCAACGGCCGCCGGCGGACCGGCATGTTCGTCATCGGGCCGGGACAGCCTTTCTCGCTACGCAACGGGAGCGCCACCGAGCAGACGTGGACGTTGGTCTGCGCCGAGCAAGTGCCAGTTACGGCCGATCGGACCGGCGGCTGTGCCTTCTGCCACCGCCCCCTCGGCAGCACAGGGGTGCTCGTCGACACGACCGGTCTGCCGCCGCGCTGGCGGGCGCTGTTCGACGGACCCCTCTGCCAGAAGTGCGCCGCCGGCATCGCCGATGCGCGCCGGCCAACCCGGGGGAGCACACGATGAGCGGCGAGGTCAACCGCATCGCCGTCGTGGGACTCGGCAACGTCGGCTTCTGGACGACGACCGCCCTGGGCCTGGCCATGCTCGGCAGCCTCACCACCGAGTGTGACATCGCGCTCGTGGATTTCGACACCGTCGACGAGCGCGCCGTGCGGAAAGGCTACCCGCCCTGGCTTCGCGGATGGCACAAGCCCAAGGCGATGGTCGCGGCGATCAACGCGACGTACGGCGTGCGCGTCTCCAACGCGATGCACCCGGTGCACGCCGCCGCCCAAAGCGTGCCGGGCCTGCTCGCCGATCGCGACGTCTTCATCTGCGTCGATTCGCTGGGCGACGCGCAATTCGTCTCGAGCCTCGCGCGCTCCCGGTGGCAGTGCCGGGTGAGCACCGGCGTGGGAGAGCTAGCCACCCACTGCCTCGAGGTCTTCCCGCCCGACACCGCCGCACTCAGCGACGTCTACGATGACGCCGCCTGGGCGCAGGCGGGTCGCCGGCAGAGCTGCATGACCGGCGAGTCGGCGCGGCCGCTCGACGGCGCGGCCCATCCCCTGGGGATCACGGCCGGCGCGCTCGCCGCGCAGGCCTATCTCAGCCGCGCTTTCGACAGCGTGCCGTACCGGCTGCAGGTGACCGGCACGCATCCGCTGCGGAGTGATCTCTGGGGTCCGGCCCGCAAGGCTGCACCTTGCCGCGTTCTCGACCTCGACAACGGCGCGACCATCGACCGCGTCCTGCGGGACATCGCGCGCGACCTTGCCGTCGATGTGGACGACCTGATGATCACCTGGGAGACGCCCCTCGTCCGGCGCCACTGCGCCTGCCCGTGCCCGTACCTCGGCTTCGAGCGGTACCCGGTGAGCGGCCGCTGCCCGACATGCAACGGCCGGTCGATTCTGGTCGCGGCCAGCCGCGAGACGCTGGCCGCGGAGGCGCGCGCGCTCGAGCACCGCACGCTGCATTCGCTGCACGCGCCCGCGGGAATCGGCCTCTGCGCCA
>PNBO01000388.1:0-5465 GCA_003136095.1 Myxococcales bacterium | reverse complement strand
CGTGAGCTTTCGAATTTCGCCCGGGCCGTCGGGCACGAGCGCTTCCAGATGGGCGTTGCCGCGTTCGGCGGCCGAACGCTGGGGATCGGCTTGCGCTTCCGGAGCGTGCGCACCGGCCTGCGCCGGCTCGACGACCATGCCGTCGTAGTGCAGGCAGTCGAGGTGGTCGCGGAGGTCTCGCCGGGCGCAGGCGATGCGCCCTACCCCTTGGGCGAACCGACGGTGAGGCTCCGCTTCCCGAACCTACCAGCGGGTCTTGTGCCCTTCCTTGCCAACCTGTACTTCCTGTCGCCGCCCGAGGATGGTCTTGGCCCAGACGGCACGTGCCGCACCGATCAGATCCGCGTGTCCGCGCCTGGCCCAAGCCCGCTCGCGGCGATCCTCGACCCTGCCTTCCCTGGCCACCTCCGCCTCGGCATCCCGTGCCTTTACCGAAGGTGGCACCCGCAGCGCGACCTCGTCTGGGTGGCCCGGCAGATCCACTCGTTGCTCGTCGTCGAGCCGGCCACGATGGCGAGCCCGAACGACTGCCTCAATCCGGACGCCGCCAGGTACTGGCTGGCTCAGACCGAGCACGCCGTGCCGCTCGAGCTGCCCCTTGGCCCGGCCCCGGCGCCTCGCGATGCGTCCAGCGACGCGGATTTCGTCCTCGCCCGCAACCCCGCTCCGTAAAAAAGAGATGTTCGGCCGTGAAAATCCCACCTCTACCCGCGTCTGAGCAAGGAGAGAACAACGATGTACGCCGCCTTGGATCAGGTGTTGGCAGAGACGGGGATGGCCCCCGAGCTCCTTTCCGTCGATCAGCGCCCGGCGGGCACGGCCGTGGTCTGGCTCTCGACGGATCTCGCCGATCCCGTGCAGGCGCTGGTGGGCAACGCCACCTGCGGATCAACGCCGTTCGTCGTCCACCCGGACACCGGCAAGCTGGTTCGCCGCCTCACGGTCGATGCGGTGGAGAGGTGGAACACCGGGTTGCTCGTGTCCCGCCTGCGCCGCGAGCATGGCGGCGCCGCGACACCCGCACTCGTCGGTTCGCTCGGCCGCTCCGGCCGGCTGGCCGTGGACACAAGCGGCGTCCCGTCGCTGTTGACCGCGGCGATCTTCCCGCGCGACCTTCACCCCGAGAAGTCGGCGCTCGCTCCGGATCGCGTGCGCCGGATCGCACGGGTCTTGCTCGCAGTGGCCGGTGGCACGGACGACCGGTTTCACCGTATGCGCGAGTCGGGCAACGTTTTCTCGATCGAGCGGGCCGTTGCCGTCGGGCCCAGCGGTTCGTCGGAAAAGCAGATCCGTGCGAAAGCCCGAGTCCTCATCACCGAGGCCGACGAAGACCGCCACCTCATCGAGCTTCTCCAGCACGACCGCTATCCGGCGGCCGTCTGGGATGCATAACCCATCACGAGGAGTGAACCATGTTTGCCAATGCATGCGAATGCGAAATCCAGATCGAACACAACGGACAGCTGCGCAAGGAAAAGGTCAAGGCCTCCAGCAACAGCGTCAACCCCACCCGGTTGCGCCAGCAGATGCTCGACTTCTTCCAGGTCGGCAGCCCCATCGATGACCTCGAAGTCGAGAGTGACGAGGACGAGAGCTGGACACTGCTCGGGTTCGAGGAGAATGGCGGCAGCATCGAGCTCGACGGCGCCAACGCCATCAAGCTGAAGGACTACACCGCGTTCCGCCTCACACCGCGCACCGCTGGCGGCGCGCGGGAGGCCCGCTACGTGCGGGAGGCCCGCTAGATGGCGCAGCTCCGCGCTCACGACGGCCAGCCCTGCTCGCTCGAGGTCGTCTTCTACGAGAAGACCGCGTCGCCACCCGCGGGCGCTGACCCCGAGCGGGCGGCCGCGGTTCCGCGCCGGCCGGTAGCTCGGATCGTGGTACGGCCCGAGGTGATCTGCCGCGACCACCTCCAGGACCTGGGCCATGCGGTCGCCCGCGATTGCCCGGAGCTCGAAGGCGTCGAGCTGCCCGTCGGCGTCGAGTACTTCGAGGATCACCCTCTCGTCCTGATGCTCATTGCGAAGAAGTCGTGCGCACCGACGTGGGACGAGGCCGAGCTTGCGGCCGGCGTACCCATGCATATCGAGACGCTCGACCGCGGGCCGCTCGCGAAGTTCATGCGCAAGCGGGGGCTCGACCCGCAGAACCTGGTCTTCAGCGTGAAGCCAGTCGCCGTCGCCGAGGCACCTGCGCCGCAGTCGAGCAGCGGGTTCGAGCTCAGGGGCGGAAGCGACGAGCCACGCGCGTGGGTCACGGTGCGGGTGCCGAGCTGCGCATCGTGGGCCGACGCTGCGGTCCCGGCCCACACGGAGCTGCTGCCGTCGCACGCCGGCGAGCACGGGATGCGCGTCTACGTCCCGCGCGAGCTCCTCGCGCAGCTCGTGCAGGATGAGGTAGCGTACGCTGGCCGCGCCGGTGACGCGTGGACGGAGCGCGCCTGGTTCCTCGCCGGCAATTTCGGCCGGCAGGATGGGCGGATCAACGCGCGGGTGTGCGCCATTTGCCTGGCCGTTGACGCCCAAGCGACAGTTGCGGACGTGGTGTTCGGCCCGCAGACCTGGGTGCGCGCACGGCAGGAGATGGACGCCCGCGGTCTCGAGCTTCTCGGGTGGGTTCACACGCACTCTCTCGCCAGGCTCCGCAAGGCGGTGCGGCGCCAAACCGACGGCGCGGCGGCGACCGCCGCGATCGCGACGCCCCCTGCCCAGGCCCAGGGTGAGACCGCACCATCCGATCTCCATGCAGCCCTCGCCGAGCTCAAGAGCGGCCTGTTCCTCTCGCAGACCGACATCGACTCGGCCCGGCGCCTTGGCTTCCGTTTGCCCACGTCGCTCACCGCGGTTCTCGATGCCGACGCCTGCGCCACGGCCGGCGAGTCCCGCGACGACGCGCTCGGCGGCCTTATCGGTTTCTGGGGATGGACGTACGGCTTTCTTGCTCGTAGGTCTGTCCGCTTGATTACAGGAGCATCGTCATGAGTGACTTCTTCGAGATGTCCGCAGCGATAACGGCGATCGCCAAGACACACATTGATAACAGCCGCCAGATCCTCAAATCGAAGCAGCTCGACGAGGTGGGAGCCCAGCTGCTCGGACAGAACCAGGAGCTCGTCACCAAGATTTGCAATTACACGCGCGAAATGGTCGAGCGGAAGGCGGGGCTCGCGCGCCACGCACAGCTGGTTGGTGTCCACCCGCGACGACGCCTGGGTGACAAGGCCATCACCTCGGCCATCCTGCACAATGGCGAGGTCATCGACCTGGTCGTCCCGCAGGCGGACCTCGCCCAGAAGATACGGCCCGGTATGATGGGCATCGTCACGGTCGATCACTCCGAGCTCTTGGACGTGTGCGACGAGCCGCCGTGGGAGTGCGCTGTCGGGATCGTCCGGCACATCACCCGCGCGAACGGCCACACCACGGTCGATGTGGGAACCGAGCACGGCACCAACGACGTGACGATGCGCCTCGCCTGGAGCCTGCCACCGGACGTCCTCGAGGTCGGCCAATCGGTCTACTACCTGAACCGGTTCGTCTACGGCGTGCGCGGCGGCGGGCGGCTTTCCTTTCTCGATTCCCACAAGCGCTCCTGCGCCTACAACGTCGGAGCCGATGAGGTCTTCGGACGCCATCAGCGCGCGCTCATCCGGAAGATTCGCGCGGCCGTGGATCGCGCCCAATACCCCGAGCGCTATCCGAACCGAAACCGCGACGGTGAAAGCCGCCTGCTGGTCTATGGTCCGCCCGGGTTCGGCAAGAGCGAGTCGATTCGCGCCGCGGCGAGCGAGGCGTTTCGGTCCGCGCCGAACCTCGAGATGTTCGCGCTCGACGCCAACGCTTTCCGCTCGAAGTTCGTAGGTGAGACCAGCGAGCGCATCACGGGGACGTTCCATGCGGTCAACGCGCTGGCGAAAGACGGCAAGATCGTGCTGCTGGTGATCGAGGAGGCTACCTCGCTGGTGATGGATCGATCTTCGTCCGCCGGCTATCTGGACTCAGGCGTCTCGCTCCAGGCCACGGAAACGTTCATGGCCTCCCTCGATTCGGCGGCAGGCGGCCTGCACGAGAATGTTATCTTGATCCTCACGTCCAACCGGGCCGATCTGATGGACATCGGAGGTCTGGCGCGTTTCGTGAAGATTCCGGTGAAGACGTTTGGCGTGGACGAGTTCGAAGCAGTGCTCGCGAACTGTGCTCGCAGGAACCACGAGGCGTACGACGGCGCGTGGCAAGACGGCTTCCACGACGCGACTCGGGCGGCCATGGACACGCAGATCGGGACGATCTTTGTCGGCAAGGAGCAGAAGAAGGTGACCGTGCGCCACGTGCTGAGCGGGCGCATGGCGCAGTGGGTGGATCGCGAAGCCGGCAATTGCGTCGACATGGAGATCTTCACCGCGAATGGCAGCGGCACGTGCCGCCTGCGGAAGATCACGCCGGCGCTCGTCCACACCGCGATCGTGGCGCAGGCGGTTGCCGAGTACACACCGTACAGCCTCGCCGACTGCCGGGACAGGTTCCGCGGCACCGATCTGTGCCGCAGCGAAAAGCAGGGGGCGCTGAGCGACCCGCGCGCCTTGGATCTCGAGGAGGCCGAGCTCCACCCTGACTACGACGCGCGGTGGGCTCTGGAAGAAATGGTCGACTCAACCGGGGGCAAGAGCACGGGCCGCGCCCGCGACTGACCCGTAGTGTCCGGAAGATGATCGCGGCGATTCTCGCCCGTATTCGCTGGGATAGGGAGCGTGGAAAGGCAGGCTCGAGGGGCAGCGTGCCTGGCGATGCTGCCCGCCACGCTGCAGTTCCTCATCGTGGCAATCGCCTCGGTGAGCAACGACAGGCTGCAACGCAAGCTCGACTACGTCGAAGAAGAGCGGCGCATCCTCGGGGAACAGCTCGACGCCCTCAGCGGTGGGAACAAGATCTTCTTCACCGCCGATAGCACGGCTCCGAGTTCGGATTTCCGGCCGGGATGGGCTAGGGGGTGCTGACCGAAACGCCCTGGACGTATAAAGTCACCACGGCGCCGTTCGTGCCATCAATGTCGGCGGTGTTTTGCATCGTGATGCCGATGGCGTGCAGGCCGGAAGCGCAAACGGTTCGCGTCGGGCTCCAACTCGGAACCTGTGCATCCACCACCTTGAATGTCACCGTATGCCAGCCAGAAGCCGCGTCGAGCGCGGAGGCACTGCCCAGGTCATCAGCCCAGGCGTTGTCGGTGCCGCTCGTGCTCGTGTACGTGTCTTGGCCGAATAGGTTGACGGAGATCGGCACCGCCGTGTTGGCGCCGCTCGCCTGCGCAACGCCTACCGCAATCTTCGCCGTGATGGTCTCGTTCAGTAGATTCTCGACCGAATCAGCGGCCGTCCCGAAGTATTCGACGAACGCGCCCGCCGAGTACTGCTTGGTACCGTCCGAGAAATCAATGGTCAGCATCGCACACCCCGAGCCGCAGTCGCG
>PNBO01000088.1:16908-49622 GCA_003136095.1 Myxococcales bacterium | reverse complement strand
CCGGCGCAATGCCAATTTCGCGCTGCTCGCGGCCCTCGGCGCGCTCGGGCTCGCCACCGTCTCGGGCGTGCTCTACGGCTGGGCCGGCGAGGGCCGCACCGTTGGGCTCGGCGAGCGCAAGCATTGGTACGCCCACGACGCCTGCACCTTCCTCGCCCGGCCGGATCTGCCCGAACGCATCGCCGCCTTCAACCTCGGCCAAGCCGCGGTGTGCATCGCGCATACGGCGCCGGCGCACAAGCAGTTCATGGATCCGCGACTCGAGGTCAACACCCAGGAGACCTTCGAACGCTACCTGGCCGGCATCCGCAAGCTGTGGCGCGAGGAGGCCGGCTGGGAGATCCCGCTGGGCATCGACTATGCGTGGCCAGCGGAGATCCCGGCGCTGCTCATCGAGCGCGGCGTCCTCGGCCGCGCGGCGAACAACCTGGCGCGAGATGCGCGCTGGCGCCTCGTGCATGTGGATGCCGTGGCCGTGGTCTTCGTCGCGACCGCCTTCGCCGAGGCGCACGGCCTCGCCGAAGCTAGTGAACGGCAAGGCTCGAGGCGTTGATCTCGGTATCCGCGCCAACCAGGGCGGCCACCGGCGCCACGTTTCCGTTCGCGCCTGGGGCAAAGCGGAGGATGGCGGACCGCGTGCGGCCGGTGCTGTCGACCGCCTGGCCCGATGCATAGACCGAACCCGCGAGGTCGACGACGATCGTCGCGAGATAACCGATGCCCGTGTTGGCCCCGGTGAGCGTCGCGATGGGAGCCACGTTGCCGCTCGCCCCTGGCGCGTAGACCGTCACGCTCATTCCATTGTAGTTCGCGACGTAGAGATTGCCCGTGCCGTCGAAGGCAACGACATCACAACCGGCGAGCAGCGTCTTGTCGCCGGAAAGGACGCGGACAGGCGCGACGTTGCCGTTGGCACCTGGCGCGAAGACCAGAATCTTCTGCGAATAGGAGTCGGCCACATAGATGTTTCCGCTGGCATCGACGCCGACGTAGAGATCCCCCGCGTCGAGCCCGGTGTTGTCGACGGCCGGGTACGCGTCGGGCGCGATGATCTGCTGTGGGGCGACGTTGCCGCTGGCGCCCGCGGCGAACACCATGATGCCGGGGTGCGTGGCGGAGGTGCATGTGGCGCACGGAATGGATCCGGCAACGTAGATCTTGCCGGCACCGTCCACCGCCAGGCTCACGGCTTCGACCAGCCCCGTGCTCGCTCCCGCGAGCGTGGCGATCGGAGCGGTATTGCCATCGGTGCCCGCGGCGAAGATCTCGATGTTCTGCGTGGAATCCGTAAGGCCGTTCTTCCCGAGAACGTAGATTCTTCCGCTTCCATCAAGGGCCATCTGGACGATGCCCGCGAGCTTGGTGTTCGTCCCGGCGATCTTTCCGATCGGCGCAACGTCTCCCGTTCCGTCCGCCGGGTAGGATGTGACGTTGTCGCTACCGTTGGCGCTGTTGTAGTTGACGGCGTAGATACGCTTGCTGCTACTTGAGCCGCCGTCCGCCACGTCCCTGGCGGCGTCCAAACCGGTGCTGGCGGCGTCCAAGCCGACGCTGCCGCCATCGGGATTGCACACGCCCGCACCGCTGAAGACGAGTGAGAGATCGTCGGCGTAGCCGTCGTTCGCCGTGCCGTCCGTGCGATTCATGGTGAGCACCACGAGTACCGTGCGAGCTCCCGACGGCACCGCGCCACTCGACGACCGCGGCCAGAGCCCGGTCGCGCTGGCACGGTCGGCCGCCGTCACGGGACCGATGGTCCCGGTGCCGAGGGCGCCGCCCGATGCGCTCTGAAACGTCACCGTGAGTGTGGCGTTGTCGCCTTGGCCCTGATAGCCACCCAGCCAAGCGGACAGGAGGTAGGTGACGTGGCCGGTATCGATCGAGCTGGCGAACTGGCTGACATTGACGGTTTGAGTGAGCGACGATGTGGCGTCCGCCGGCCCACCCGAAAAGAGGTTCAGTCCACGATCGGTCGGCCCCGGATCGGTGATCGCGGGCCATCCATTGAGCCCATACTGGGCCGCGGTGGCCTCGCCGGCGGCTGTCCAGCCCGGCGTAGACACGGGCGTTCCGTTCGATGAGCCAATCGCGGCTTCGGCGCTGCCATTGACGATGAGATTGCACGACGCGCCGGCGGCGGGCGCGTCGGCGGCGGGCGCGTCGGCGGGAGAATCGGGCGGGGTCGCGGGATGATCCAACGAGAGGTCGACCGCGACCTTGTCCACGGCCCCGCCATCCAAGGGACTGGCGACGGCCGTGTCGCTCACGGCGCCGACCTCTCCGACACCGCCTCCCGTGTCCGAGCCGCTGTGTGCTCCGTCCATGGAAGACGTGGAGCCTCCTCCACAACCAAGCAGAACAAGTGCGAGTGTGGTGCCGAACGCGGATCGGAAGTTTTTCATCGTGCTTCTTCTTTCGGGGAACCAAGCCGACAGGCTCACCGCTCAGCGACGAGCCTGAGTACTTTGAGCACCTAGGCTACCCCATACTAGCACGTCCAGTCCGTTCGCTGGCGGGGTAAGGTGGGAAGCTTATGGATCCAGATTCGCTCGGGGCTCCCCATTTCCAGCAAGGGGCGATGGCTGGGGGCTGCGGGCTTTTTCCATTTGTCGGGAACCCGCGCCGGGATCCGGTTGTCTATAGGTCGTGCGCTGCCCGTGTCCCGCTCGGGCCGGGCTTGGAAGTCCTCTCTTTGAAAAGGTAGGCTCCATGTTCATTGGCATCGATCTTGGCACGAGTAACTCGTCCTTGGCGGTCTTCGACGGTGACTCGGTTGTCGTCGTGCCCAATAGTTTGGGTGAGAATCTGACCCCATCGGTCGTGCGCATGGACGCTCGCGGCGCAATCGTCACCGGGCGAAAAGCCTATGGTTTTCTCGAATCCGACCCCGCCAACACCTGGGGAGAATTCAAACGGCTCATGGGGACCGGCGATCGCTTGCCGTTCGCGGCCGCTCAGCAAGAGCTTCTGCCGGAGGAGCTGTCGGCCAAGGTCATCGCCTCCTTGCTCGCCGACGCGCGTGACGGGTTGGGATTTCTGCCCAGGGCGGCGGTGATCTCGACGCCCGCGCTGATCGAATTGCCGCAGAATCACGCGACCATGCGCGCCGCGAAGCTGGCGGGACTTTCCGAGGTGGCTCTCATGCAAGAACCCATCGCCAGTGCCATCGCCGCGGGCTGGCGGTCGGAACCCGAGGGGATGTGGCTGGTCTTCGATCTGGGCGGTGGAACTCTCGACGTGTCGCTGCTCAAGACCCAGGAGGGCAGGCTGCGCGTGCGCCGCTTTAGGAGTACCTCCTCAGCGTGCTGCGCGCCTCGCCCGCCGAGGTCGCCGCCGCCCCGGGGCTATTCACGCCCCGCGAGTGGGCCGCGGCGAACCCGCGGCCATCGCCCGCCGGCTGAGGCACGAGACCGCCGCCGCCCGCGTGCTCCGCCCCATCGGTCGGGGCCACCGCGGCGCCCCTAGCCTGGCGCCGCTGCCGGGCGGCCACGCTGCCGGCGGTGCCGAGACACCCGTAGGTGAGCTGGTTACGAAGATCCCGCTCCCGCACGCCGACGGAGGGCGACGTTTCGACCGAAGTCAAGCAGCTCATACGCCGGATGGCCGAGGCCAATCCGACCTGGGGCGCGCCGAAGATCCATGGCGAGTTGCTCAAGCTTGGCATCGTCATCAGCGAGTGAAGCGTCTCCCGCTTCATCCCCACAAGGCCGCGCAAGCCTCCCTCCCAGACGTGGCGCAGCCTCCTCGACAACCACCTCGGCTCGCTGGCGTCGATCGACTTCTTCACCGTGCCGACCGCAACCTTCCGTGTGCTCTTCGTCTTCCTGGCTCAGGTCCATGAGCGCCGACGCGTGGTCCACTTCAACGTGACCGAGCATCCCAGCGCCCTCTGGACTGCCCAGCAGATCGTCGAAGCCTTCCCAGAGAACACTGCGCCCAGGTGCATGATTCGCGACCGCGACGGCATCTATGGCGAGCAGTTCCGACGTCGCGTCGAGGGCATCGGCACCGACGAGGTGCTCACCGCACCGCACTTGCCCTGGCAGAATCCCTATGCTGAACGCCTTGTGGGATCCGTACGCCGAGAGTGTCTCGATCACGTGATTGTCCTCGGTGGGCAACATCTCCGTCGGATTCTGACCAGATACTTTTCCTACTATCACAAATCGCGAACTCATCTCTCGCTCGGCAAGGACGCGCCGGATCCGAGGGCCATCCAACCGCCCAGTGTGGGCAAGATCGTCGAGCTTCCCGAAGTCGGCGGTCTCCATCATCGCTACGCGCGCCTTGCGGCCTGACCGGAACCGGCGTCCGAACCAGGCGACGGTAGCCAAGATCTGCCTGCCAGGGGTTCGCCCACTTGCGATCTGCTGGTTGATGGCTCTCCGGACTGCATCCGCCTGCCGATACCCACCGATTCTCCCTCATGGCCATCACCACTAGGACGTCCCCTGCCGCGGACCGGATTTTGGCGAGGCACAAGGGATACTAGAACCACACGCCCACGATGATGCGTCCTTGGGGCTCCAGGTAGTCCTGAGCGCGCCCGCTGAACACCGCTTTGGAGCCACCATCATCGGGCCAAACGATGCCATCAGGCCGGCACTCTTTCGCAATGCAGCCGGCAATGCCTTTGGTGAAACCACCGACGAAAGAGACCGAAAACCCGTTGTCGTCCCGAAACTCGTACCCGAGATCGCCGTTGAGCCAGAGGCTAGTGGTGTTCTGCCCATCAAGCATGCTTCCCACCGATGGGCCAAGACCCACGACAAATCGGTGGTTTCGTCCGAAGGCCAGCTTCGGCATCAAGGATAGCTGTACTCCGGTGAGCCCAAGCCCCAGCCCTGCCTCGACGGCCCAGTTCTCCGACACGGCGTAGGCGTACGTGAGCCCACCGAAGCCCACGGCCGAGAAGACCCCCAGGTTCGCGAACACGCCATGTTGTCGCGGGTATGCATCGGAAGCACCCACCGCTAAAGGCGCTCGTGCCGAACTCCCCTCGCTGCCGTCCGAGGACTCGGTGGCAAGGGCAGTGGCCGGCAAAACGAACAAGACCACAGTCAGCAGTCGAGAGGCCATGGTCGGGGAGAACGCAACAGGCATGCCGACTAGAATCCACGAAGATTCAGCGTCTTGCCACCGCGGCAGTGCCAACAAGTGACAGCTTTCGAACAGATTGCCGGCTCAGAACGTCCAGGTGGGCCGTAATCGGTACAAAAGCCCTCCGAGCGTGTTGACCGCGGTAGCAGCCTCGTAACCGATGTCCGGAGGTGTCCCCGAGGGGCCGGATAGGGCCGAATTCCGACGGAAACCTAGCCTCCTAGGGGCCGATTTCCAATGTCAGGGCAGATGCCGGCCTCTCCGCCGGCCGATGGGAGCGGTCTGGTCGGAAGGGGCAGCCGGCATGGCGGCCTCGGCTGCCTCGACGTCGCCTACGCTTGGCCCGCGTAGGGCGGCTCGCCGTAGCGGCGGCGCAGGACGCGGCTCTGCCAGAACGGTGGTCCGCGGGCAGGCGACGGGCGCGGCGAAACCGCGTGGGGCAGGGGCAGGGCGTGTAGGCCCTAGGTCCCGTAGGGACAGCCATGAACGGCTCTTCCGGCAGCGCGGGGCCAGGCCGTCGCCATGCGGGAGGTGCTCACGCTCACGCACGCGTGGCAGCAGGCACTCGATGGCGAGTCCTTGGCCCGTTTGCACGCCCAGGCCCTGGAGCTGGACGTGCGCAATGGTGCCGCGCGGGCCCAGGCGGTGAAGGCATCCGTGCTGCAAGAGCTGACGGATCTGGCATGTGTGGCCGTCGGGAGCTTGCTGACTCCGTCCGGGGCCGACAACCCACCCGATTCGCTGGTGGGGGAGCTGTCGCGTTCCGTGCAAAACCATCTTCACCAGACGGTGGACAGGACCCTGGCAACCCTCGATGCGGAACGAACGAACCCGGCAAGTCATCCCCTCGCGGCGTGGGAGAATTGGCTGGCCCTGCGCGAGGCGGTCGACGACTTCGAGCAGCGGCTCGGACAGGACGCCTTGAAGACCCTCTGGTACAGCCGGATTCGCGACCGGATCTGGAGCTGGGCCTACCGCGAATGGACCGAACGGAGCGAGCAGTCAGGTTGGACCATGTCCATCGTGTTCGATTGGATAGCCGACCAGGCCGACGTGCTGGGGGATCTGCCCGCGGCGGCCCTCAATCGCGAGAATGCCCGCGTGGCGCGTATCGCCGCGTGACTGTGCGTCCTTTGATCGAGGCGAGCTCGGGACGCGATGGGGTAGACTGTGCTGTGTGGTCGAGACACGCCTTCCAGGAAATGCCGGAGGTGCCCGGAGCTGCGAAACGCGGCCCGCATCGGTGGGATGCCGAGCACCGAGGCGCGGTGACGCGATGGGGGCAGAGGTTCTCGGAGGAAGAGATTGGACACTTTCCGGAGGGAGGTAACCATGTCGATACGCCCGGCCTTGGTTCTCATCGTGGCTATGGCAGAAGCCCAGTGCGCTGTCAGCGGCCCGCCCCGCGACGGCGCGGCAGCCACGCAGATTGCCGATGGCGGCGAGACTTCGATCTATATCAATGTGCCCCTTCCAGAGCCGCCCTGTGCGCCCCCGGTCGCCGCAAGCTGCGCGACGACCACGCAGCGCTATGCGCTCGACGGAGCGCTAGGCAGGTGCGTGCCGATCGACGGCTGCGAGGCCACGCAAAACACCTTGGCATCGCTCGCCGAGTGCGAGGCGGCCTGCGCCCCGTATCTCCATTGTGGATGCCAAAACACGACCGGCCCATGTCCAGGTCTTTGTGCAATCTGCCCGGCGCCGGATTCGTTCGACAACCTGACGGATCGGGCAAGTGGCCAAGCTTGTTCCGCGCTCGGCCTAGAGTGCAATTTCACGGCGCCGGACGGGGTGCCCTGGGGGTGCACATGCGTCGTACTCAGAAGCAGCACGACTGCCGCCTGGACCTGCGGCATCGTGGACAACGGCTAGCCCAAGCGCAGCTGATGAAGAGTGCGGGCTAGACCGAGCACCCACCACCAACCCCAGCCGGTTGGCTCGTTCTTGCCCGCGAGCGAGTAACCGCACCCGCTGCTTTTGCCACTGCCGCTGCCGGGGTTGGTCCAGACGCCGCCGTCCCCGGCGGTGGGGATCGGCCAGGGCGGGACGGCCTCGCTGGCGCCGCCGTCCCGCGGGCCCACGTCGATGACCAGCGGCGTATTGGGATTGTCCGGATCGAATTCGATCGCCCCTAGATCGAGCGCCGCCCCTTTCTGACCTCCGTCGATGCCGAACTTGGCGAGCAACGCCACCAGGGACGCGGGCAGGCTCGTCCCCTTGTCGATGGCCAGGCTGCTGGCAGCGGTCAGGCGAAAGTTCTGCCATGTCCAGTCGGTGAGCGAGGGACCTGCGCCCGCGCCCACGCAGGAGGAAATCGAGTCTCTCGTGGGCAGAGCCAGCAAGCGTATCCTGCGTTTTCTCCAGCGCCGCAAAGTCATCACCCTCGTCACCGCCCCAGGCGATGGCGAGGTGACCGTCGTCGGTGACGAAACCAAGTCGTTCCCGCGACCACCGAGCCCACAGCCGCCGACGACAAGGGCAAGCCCGCTGGTAAGTCGAGGTCTATCCCGTGGTCGGAACTTCTCCGAAGGACGTTCGGGTTTGGGATCGTCTATCAGAACTGCCAGTCTCCTCTGCACCTCATCGCGCTTATCAAGAGCGAGGACATCGCAAAAAAATCCTCACCGCGATGCACCTGCCCACGGAAGTGCCGGAGCTACACCAGCCCGCCCGCCGCCCCGGGAGACGGGTGGTGGCGGCGATGACTTGGTGAAGTGGGCTGCCGAGCACCGAGGCGCGGTGACGCGATGTAGGGGAGAGGTTCTCGAACGAAGAGACCCCATTCGAAACGATCAGGCGCCAGACGGAATTTTGGCGAGGCACAGGCCCCTCACCCCTCTTAATCATGGACACCAACGTCCGCAGCAACGGCAAGACGCTGCTCGCTGACATCGTTGATCCGTGGTCATCTTTCACTGTTGGCGGGTAGGCGCGCGAGAATCGCCTCTCCCGCCTTCTTCAGCTTCTCGAGCACCGGCAGCTGCCCAGCCAGCAGGCGGCGAAGGTCGGTGTCGCGGCTATCCTGCATTGTGCTCGCGAGCGCGTCGATCATCTTGCCCTGTTCCCGCACCATGGCCAGGATGAACGCGCGGTCGAAGTTCTGCGGCTGCCGCACGCGCAGCCTCTCCACCGGACCGTCGGTCGCCTTTTGCTTCCCGTCCTCGAAACTCCGACGGTCGAACTGCTTCTGGTCCGCGTAATCCATGAGCTGTTTGTCGCACTGCTGGTGCTCCTTTGTCAGCAGGAGAGCGTAGTTCTTCACCCGCTCGGCCTGCCCCCTCTCCAGTGCCAGCGCGGCGCCCTCGATCTCCATCCGGTTGCCCTCGTGAAGCAGGACGATCATGTCTTCCGCTCGGTCCACTCGCCTTGAATTGGCTCCGGTCTCGCTCTGACGACGCTCCTTCGGCAGGGGCTCGCCGCCTTCAGAGCCTGCCTCACTGGCCAAACCAGGGGCCGCCCCGAGGAACCACGCGCCACCTGCCAGCGCCGCTGCCCCAAGTACGATGTGGCGCAACCCCTTCCAATATGCCGCGTTCTGCATCTTCATTCCTTCCCTTCCCAATTGCTCCTGTCCGCCGTTCGTAGCGCCTCGTTGGCGCCGAAATTTCGTGTAGCTGCGCACGGGATGCCAAACTCACTAGGCCGAGGAGAGCGTGCAGCTCGTTTGTGCACGGCCGGGCACGTGCAAGCTAGTCATTGCAAGTAAGGCCCTTGGGCAAAAGAATCCCAGGGCAGGTGGCCGTGTTGGTTTCAAGATCCCCCTCGACCTCCACGAGCAGGGTTCCCGAGGTTGCACAATTGGTCTTCTCAAGGTCGATGATGGTCTCGTACTGGCCAAGCAGCGGCAGCGAGTTCGTCACGTCAAGGGTCGTTTCTCGGGAAGTGGTCCTAAGCAGGATCGTCTTTGGGGTCCTGTCTCGCGACACCCTGATGCGCACGAGGATTTCGTTCGTGCCAGCCGGTGGCGAGGCCTGCGACACCGAACACGCAACCTCTCCCGACTGCCCCCGCTGGACGATCGTCACCACGATCGGGGCCCAAAGCGGGCCGGTGTACGCTTCGGCCGAACCACCGGGCAATCCCAGCATGATCGCGACCAACAGTGCTTTCCCGCCCGTAGCGTTTCTCGTCATCATTCTCCACAGGTCTTTCATGGCATCACCTACCTAACCTAGCTACAGCAGCTTTCGGGCCATCCCAAGACGCACATAGATTCCGGCACTTGCAGGCGCCGATCCCGTTGACTCAACCACAATGAAGGGCCATTCCAATCAATTCGAATACCCCCGCGCCATCCCGCCCTTCACACGCCTCGCAAGGCCGGCGATCTGGCGCGGCACCGGGACCAATCCCGGTCGTCCCAGCAGGCTAAGGTACAGTCCCTGTACGTCCGTGCCATCCGTCGTTGCCAATCGGCCAGCGTTTGCCGCCGTTCCCCCGCGCCGGGGTTGGTCCGCCGGTTCCGGGGCCCGAAGTCTTCCGCCCATCGGATTGACTGGTTTCCCACCCCACTTTGATGGAATTGGTCATCCCCTCCTCTGTCTAGAAAGGAATCGTCCAAGCTTGCGTGCGTCTGAGGGGTGGCACGAAAACTGCTATCGGGGAACGGGTGGAGCTTTCCTGCGAGGCGCACACCATGAAAGAGTACATTCGATTTGTAGTGACCACAGCAATCCTTCTGTCCCTCTCCGCGGCCGGAGGCGCACTAGCCGGCTTGGGGTGCTCCGGTCCCGACAAAAGCAAAGAGGTCGTCGCGAGTGAGTTGAGGCTTTCCTTGTCAGCGGGCAAAGTCACCGCCATCTGGGTGAACGACGGAGCCGATAAGGTCACGCGCGATGAACTTCGCGTCAGCCGCGACGAAAAGGACGTGATCAACACTGCTTGGGACGGCACGAGCATAAAACTGTTCGGCCTCAAGAATGAGGTCGTCAACTGCAACCTCGTTCTCGAAGCCCTCGCGGGCGCCGACAACGTCAGCGTGTCGTTCTCATCACTGGCCGGACCGAATGGGAGCACGATTGCATCGGTTCCGGTTTCCGGCGATCAGGTGTTCAACTTCGTTGGGCGAAACATCGAGTTGTTCTATGTTCGCTACCTGCAGATCAAGGGGCTAAGCGCCCTGTCTTACGACATTATAGGGGGCGGTTACGATGAACGGCACGTGCCGGCTCGCTTCCGACGGCCGTTGATCGGTGAGCATACAGGATCAGGTGGATGGCAGGACCGGCCTGACCACGATAAGTTTTACCCTGAGATCGCCGTTCCGCTTGAGCTCGTTCCCACATTCTATATACCTGCCGCGTCGAACCAGAGCATTTGGGCCGACGTGTACATTCCGAAGACGGCGGTGGCCGGTCTTTATCAGGGCCAGATAACGGTTTCGCAAGGAGGAACGGTTACGTATGTCCCCGTGGGGTTGCAGGTCTACGACGCCACACTACCCGACACCCCGTCCGCCAAAACCATGCTGTATTTCTCCTCCCCCAACGTCAACCACCGCTATTTGGGGTCCACCTGGATAGATCCCAATTCAGCGGCGGGCGCCAAGGGGAAAGCGATTCGGGACCGGCATTTCCTTTTGGCCCACCGCCACCGCTTTTCCCTGATTGGAGACGTAGACGGAGGAGACTGCGTCTCTCCGGGGGATCGCCCATGTCCGGAATGGGGGCCGCGCCTCGACGGCAGCCTTTTCACCGCCGCCAACGGATACGACGGACCCGGCGTGAACACGGGCAACAACGTCTATTCGATCGCGACCTACGGCTCTTGGAACTGGAAAGCCGGCGGACAGGCCGCCATGAACCAACACACGAACGCCTGGGAGACTTGGTTCCAACAGAACTCCCCCGCTACGGAACATTTCCTCTACTTAATAGACGAGTCGCCCGACACCACTCAAACCGAAACCTGGGCGAACTGGATCTTGAACAACCCCGGGCCGGGAGGACAGTTGAGGTCGTTGTCGACCATCCCCTTGACGGTGGCCGCCGCTGAAACGCCTTCGTTAGACATCGCTACCTCCTTCATGGGCGTGGGCATCCTCGAACAATGGCAACCTTTGGTGAATCGCTATACCCAGGACAGCCGCAAACGCTTCTACATGTACAACGGTACCCGGCCCGCAACGGGTTCCACCGCCACTGAGGATGATGGTGTGGCCCTCCGAGAGCGGGCATGGGCTCAATACAAACTAAGGGTCAACCGCTGGTTTTTCTGGGAGACCACCTACTATAACGATTACCAAGGCGGCACCGGAGAGATCAATGTTTTCCAAAGCGCCCACACGTTCGGCAGCATCGCCTCCGTTGATCCCGTGAAGGGGGAAACCGGCTGGAACTACTCCAACGGGGATGGGGTGCTTCTATATCCCGGGACTGACGTGCTGTTCCCGAGCGACTCCTACGGCGTGAACGGCCCCTTCGCCAGCCTGCGCCTCAAGCACTGGCGGCGGGGCCTACAGGACGTGGACTACTTGACCATGGCAGCGGCCATCAACCCCGTGGCGGTTCAGTCGCTCGTGAACACCATGGTCCCCAAAGCCGCATGGGAATACGGGGTGAACGACCCTAACGATCCCACCTGGATTCTCACCGACATTAGCTGGTCAACGGAGCCGAACGACTGGGAGACAGCCCGCAAGCAACTCGCAGACATCATCGCAGGTTCCTCAAATGAGGTGCCGCTCGCCTCAATGACAACCACCGTCAACAACTTCTCCGTCGCCGGCGACGGCAGCGGCAGCCGAGACCTAGACGGCTCCATCAGTTCGTGGGCATGGGAATGGGGCGACGGCAGCCAAGGCATCGGTGTCCAAGGTAGCCATACGTATTCCCAGGCAGGCTCGTACACCGTCACCCTGACCGTCACCGACAACGCCGGTGCGACCGGCCGCTCGCAGGTTGTCGTGACCATCAGCGCTCCTCGCGCGAGCGGATCAATCACAAGGTATGAAGAGTCTGACCCTCGCGTTGTGCGAGGACCCACTGAATATAACTGGAACACTGGCACCGATAGCCGCGCGAGCGCGAACACCTATATGGCAACTGCGACGGCAGGCGTGACCATGAGGCTTCCCTTCAACGGCACCGGGATCAACGTCATCGGAACCCAAGATTCGTGTAGCGGTCAGGCTCAAGTTCAAGTGGACGGCAACGTTCAGACATTGGATGCGTATAGGGCGAGCGGCGGCGGTTGGCAGCAGAGCCTCTACAGCATCATGGGATTGGCTGCGGGATCCCACACGTTGACGCTGACCGTCTTGGGAACCAAGCAGGCAGCCTCGTGCGGCGCGTGGATCTATGTCGATGCATTAGACGTAATCGCTTCTTCTACGCGGCTGGAAGAAGATGACCCGCAGATCGTGCGAGGACCCACTGAATATAACTGGAACACTGGCACCGATAGCCGCGCGAGCGCGAACACCTATATGGCGACTGCGACGGCAGGCGTGACCATGAGGCTTCCCTTCAACGGCACCGGGATCAGCGTCATCGGAACCCAGGATTCGTGTAGTGGTCAGGCTCAGGTGCAAGTGGACGGCAACGTTCAGACATTGGATGCGTATAGGGCGAGCGGCGGCGGTTGGCAGCAGGCCCTCTACACCGTCACGGGATTACCTGCCGGATCCCACGCGTTGACGCTCACTGTCTTGGGAACCAAGCAGTCAGCCTCCTGCGGCGCGTGGATATATATCGATGCATTTGACGTGCAACCCTGATGATCAGCCCAGCTTTTTCAAGCTCGATGTGATAGGCGGTCACGTGGCGAGCGCTGTCACCTGGCGAGCGCTTGTTCAGTCGGCACCTTTGGGCTAGAGCGCCCAGGCCGACGTGCTGGGGGATCTGCCCGCGGCGGCCATCAATCGCGAGAATGCCCGCGTGGCTCGTATCGCCGCGTGACGATGCGTCCTTAGCGGGCCGAGAGCACCTCGCGCGCGGTCGTCCAGCGGATCGCCGGATAGCGATGGTTGTCGAACGGTTCCAGTTTGGCCCGGCCGTCGAACATGCTGCGCATCTGGTTGCCAGGCATCTGCCTGCCGCCGTGCCCGAGCTACACCCGACGCGCCCGTCCCAGGGGGCCGACCGGGAGGCGTGGGACGCGGAAGATTGGCTCAACTGATGGAGGCGACCTCGGGACGCGATGGGGTAGACCGTGCTGTGTGGTCGAGACACGCTTTCCAGGAGATGCCGGAGGTGCCCGGAGCTGTTGCCGGAGGTCCCGGAGCTGCGAAACGCGGCCCGCATGGGTGGTATGCCGAGCACCGAGGCGCGAGGACGCGATGTCGGGTAGAGGATCTCGAACGAAGAAACCCCGTTCGAAACGATTAGGCACCTGGAAGCTGGAGGCTGGACCAGCTCGTCGAAATCTTGCTGGCAAAGTTGCGAATCCTTTCGCAAAGTCGGGAATCGAAGGGGAGATCGAACCCGACAAGCTCCAATCTTGGGGGCACGCAGTGCGGGTTTGCGCCGTCATCGACAACCCGTTCTCAGGAGGAACGTATGCGATTGAGCAAGCACTTCGCCACCACGACCCTTTTTCTGACCGTCTTGGCAGGCATGGCCTGGGCCGCGGCGCCGGAGTCGCCCGCGCCCCCAAGCAAGCCGGCCGCCGAGAACGATGCCCTCAAGATGTTTGTGGGCAGCTGGACCTGCGCGGGCACCGCGATGTTGGGACCGGGAAAGACCGTGAAGATCAAAGCCACCGCCAAGGTCAAGAACGAGCTCGGTGGCTTCTGGCAAAGCTTCATCTACACCGAGCACAAGGCCAAGGACTACCCCATGGCGGTCACGGCGATCGGGACCTGGGGCTGGGAGGCCCAATCCAACAAGTTCGTTCGCGCCGAGTTCGAGTCCACTGGCGGTTACGTCACCGGCACCAGCACGGGCTGGTCGGGCGATACGCTGACCTGGGATCTCGAGGTTTCGAATTTCATGGGCAAGATGAGCGCCAAGCACAGCTTCGAGAAGAAGGGTGACAAGGAGTTCGTTCACAAGATGGAGGCCAGGATGCCGGGCAGCCCAGGCCCGGTGCCCCTCTTCGAGGTGACTTGCAAGAAGTAGGCGGAAGCAATGGGACATTCTCCGACGACTACACGACGCTGACCGTCTGGCCCAAGAGCAGCGGGAGAGACGACTTCGAGCAGCGGTTGGGACAAGACGCCTTGAAGACCCTCTGGTACAGCCGGATTCGCGACCGGATCTGGAGCTGGGCCTACCGCGAATGGACCGGACGGAGCGAGCATCCAGGTTGGGCCATGTCCATCGTGTTCGATTGGATAGCCGATCAGGCCGACGTGCTGGGGGATTTACCCGCGGCCGCTATCAATCGCGAGCTACACCCAGCCCGCCCCCCGCCCCGGGAGACGGGTGGTGGCGGCGATGACTGGGTGAACTGATCAAAGCGCCCGAGCTGGGGACGCGATGGGGTAGACTGTGCCGTGTGGTCGAGACACGCCTTCCAGGAGATGCCGGAGGTGCCCGGAGCTGCGAGACGCGGCCCGCATGGGTGGGGTGCCGAGCACCGAGGCGCGGTGACGCGATGTGTGCTAGAGGTTCTCGAACGAAGAAACCCCATTCGAAACGATTAGGCACCCCGCAACGGCGCTGGCGGCGCGCGCCAAGCATGCGCGGCGATTGCACCTTGCGTGCGCCAGGCCACGCGCTAAATTAGGACAATCCGACTCCGGATTACTGGTATATCGTCATGACGATTCTACCCAAGTCGCTTTCCCCCGCGCTCGCCCGCCTGGCTGCTTATGCCAAAAACCCGCTCACGGCAGTCGGTTTTGGCCTCACCACCCTGTCGGGCATCGGCCTTCTGGTGTTTCTCATCCTGGAGGGGCTGGGGCTGGTCGAGAACCCCTACGTCGGGCTTCTGGGCCTGGCCTTCTTGCCCGGCGGCTTCGTGGGCGGGCTTCTGGCCATGCCCGTCGGCATCTTCCTGCGCCGGCGCAAACTGCGCAAGCGCGGCGTGCTGGCCACGGACGTCCCGCTTTGGCCGCGCCTCGATTTCAACGACGGCCACATCCGGCGCGCCTTCCTGATCGTGCTCGGCCTCACCGTGGTCAACGCCATCCTGCTCGCCACCAGCTCGGCGGTGGCGGTCGAGTTCATGGATTCGCCCAAGTTCTGCGGCACCATCTGCCACAAGGTCATGCAGCCCGAGTACACCGCCTACCAGAACTCGCCGCACTCGCGGGTCAAGTGCGTGCAGTGCCACATCGGCCCGGGCGCCTCGTTCATGGTGCGCTCGAAATTCGACGGCTTGCGCCAAGTGTGGAAGGTCATGCTCGGCACCTACGCGCGGCCCATCGCCTCGCCGGTCCACACCCTACGCCCGGCACGCGACACCTGCGAGGGCTGTCACTGGCCGGCCAAGCACTACGGCGACAAGCTGCACCTCATCGGCCGCTTCGCCGACGACGAGAAGAACACGCCCAGCTTCACCGCGCTCTTGCTCAAGACCGGCGGCGGCGCGCGCGCCGCCGGCCAGCAGCACGGCGGCATCCACTGGTGGCACATCTACGCCGACAACCGGATTCGCTACCTGGCCACCGACAAACGGCGCCAGGAGATGGCCTGGGTCGAGCTCACCACGGCCGATGGCAAGCAGACCGAGTTCCTGCGCGAGGGCGCCAAGCCGCCGGCGTCGGCAGCCATTGCGGCCGAGGCGCGCCTCATGGACTGCATCGACTGCCACAATCGCCCCACGCACCTTTTTGAAAGCCCGGCGCGGGAGACCGACGCGGTCTTGCAGCGACAGGCCGAGCTGCGCGCCCTGCCCTTCTACAAGCGCGAGGTCGTGAAGGCGGCGCAGGCGAGCTACGCGACCCACGAGCAGGGCGTGGCGGGGGTGCGCGAGGCCATCCGCGGCTTCTACCAAAAGAGTTATCCCGACCTCGCCGCCGGGCAGGCGGTGCTGGTTGCCCGTGGCGCCGAGGAAGCGGCGCGCGTCTACGACCGGACGGTCTTCCCGCAGATGAACACCAATTCCAAGACCCACCCGACCAACATCGGCCACGACGAGTCGCCCGGCTGCTTCCGCTGCCACGACGGCAACATGAAAAACGCCAAGACCGGCGAGACCATCCCCAACGACTGCGAGACTTGCCACGGCATCCTCGTCGACGGCGCCACCGCCGAGCCCGATCTCACCAAGTTGGCGATCCCGCAGCCGGTGGCCGAGGCGAAGACCGACCACACTGGAGCCACCGAGGCCAAGCCCTAGCCTGCCGCAATGATCAGCTCAGTTGCCAGGATGGTTCCCGTCGGCGCGCGTCTTCTGCAGTGTGGTTTCGAGCACGGCACCACCCGCCGCGCCCACGATCGGGCCCAACCCGATGAGCGGCATGTAGTAGCGAGGCCCGTCAAATGGCACCCCGTTCTGTGCCGAAACTCGATCGCGTCCTGTGCGGAAACTGGATCGCGACGGTCCAGGGCTGATTGCGAACAACTTCAGGCTGCATTCCGGTAGTAGAAGCTCAGGAGACCGCCGAGACGTTCCCGGCGATCGACCTTTCCAACGCCGTTTGCGGCCTTGGCGGGCACGATCAGCTCGTTGTCGAGTCCAGATGGTTCCGCTCCTCGTGATAGTGCTGTGCGTACTCGAGAATAGCACGCCGCAGATGGGCTTCGCCGAGAGGAACCAGACGGTCCAAGCATTCGCTCTTGATCGAAAGCACAAAGCGTTCTGCGAAGACGTTCAGATTCGGACTCCTCGCGGGCAACCTCACCACCTTCACACCACCCTGCCTCAGAAGTCGGCGGAAGCCTTCCGTGTAGAACGGATCCCGATCGACCAGGGCATACCGCTTGCCGACCAGGAAGCCGTCGACCGCATCGACTGGGTTTCGTGCCATTTGCTCCATCCACGACCCGCCCGGATTCGCCTCGCTCCCACGGATCTCCACCTTCCTGCTCGGCACGTCGATCGCGAACAGCACGTGGTAGCGAACCAGCCCGATCCAGGTCACCACCTCAACGGTGAAGAAGTCCATGCCGACGACCACGCCCAGGTGTGCCTTGATGAACGTCGCCCAGGACATTCGCCGCCCAGGTTCGGGCTGGATCGATGCCGTGCTCCTGCAAGATGCGCTTGATCGTGTTCCGTCCGACCTTGTAGCCGAGGTTCTTCAACGCACCCTTGAGGCGCGTGTAGCCCCAGGTATTCTCTCTCGCCATCCTGACAACCAGTGCCACGATCTCGGCCGCAGTCTTCGGCTGGCCCTGTCCCCGCTGCTGGCTGCCGACGTACTTCTTGGCCACCAACTCTCGGTACCACCGCAAGATCGTCTCAGGTGATGCGTTGGTCGCGATGGCCGCCAACCCCTTCCTGCCCAACGCCTTCCCCAGCATGGCCAGCCTCCTTCGCTCGGCGTCGGTCAACCTGACTCTCTTGGGCCCTAGTTTCTCGCGGAGAAGCTGATTCTCCGCCTTCAGATAGTCGACCTGCTCTTGGAGGACGAGCCAGACCGCGAGCTACGCTGCGAGAAACTACAGCGGCAACGGAAGGTCCAGACCTGTCCTTCGTGCGGCCAGGGAGTGCAAAAAACCGCGGTCCTCACGCATTCCCACGCCATGCGAACCACGAGGAACCGCTCGATATCACGACGATCTGGGCGGATCCAGCTTCGGCGCAGGACGGGGTGCGATCGAGCTTTGGTACCGGACGGGACGAGCTTTGCAACCGGCGCTAGGCCTAGCGCGGCCTAGCGCCGCGAAACTCGCGCTACGCCCGAAGCATGGAGGGGCACCTGGATGGGGCCGACGGCCTGGTTGGGAAGAATGGTGAACGCCGACGGGTTCTTGGCGTCGAACTTGGAAAAGTCGGCGGCACCGTCGGATTTCGCCACCCCGTTGAGCGCGAAGTTGTACTTCGCGACGTTCGCCAGGAACGACGTGGCCGGGGGTGCAGAGAGCGCGAAGATGATGAGACCGATGCGGCTGGGTCGGAGTATCTCCACGCATCGCTTGACCACGTTTTGGGGCACGTCGACGATGGCATCGTACCCATTCGGTGGATGGTTCCCGCCACCCTTGAAGGTCTTGAGGCCGATCTGAAAACCGGCGGGCACGATGCCGCAGCTCTTGGCATAGGCAATGATGTCCCGGAGCCACTGCATCAGCGTTGGTTCCCCGGGAGGGCTGCTGGCCTTGAACGCGTCGTAGCACATGGGCCGTATGATCATGTTATCGTTCAAGGATGCATTCCGCTGTGCCATCTGGTAGGGGTGCTCGATTGAGAAGGGGATGGCCGCCTGGCTCGAGGTAACGTTCCCCGAGCCGGGCGGCTGGAAACACCAGTGGGTCGGATCGACGAGCGCACCGCCGGCGACGCCAAGCACGCGAGTTTCGTTGCCCGTTCCGACCTTCAACTTGGTCGCGACGCTGCGATAGAACTTCGACAGAGTCACGCCGCCTTTCTGGCTATCCGCCACTGTTCTGTTCTTGGTGGGCATCGCCTCAGAATCGAAACTGATGCCATCGAAAGGCTGGTTCAGGGTGAGACCCTTCTCCCTGAACGGGTCATTGAGACGGTCGACTACGCTCTGGGCAAAGCGATCGATTTCGGCATCGTTCGTCGACGGATCGATCGCCCAACTGTCGAAACGGCTTCGGGTGGCCTGCCCCGCCATGGCAAGGTCGAACCCAGCCAGGCATTGGATGTTGTTCGAATGACAGGCGGCAATGATCTTGTCGTACCACTGTTTGAGGTACGCCGTATCTCCCCACACCGAGTGATCCATAATGGCATTTATCGGCGTATTGGTATCGTTGATGATGGTCTTATTGAGCGAGATGTCGTCAACGACGTTCTTCGCTGCGGCCATGCTCGGTGCGGTGACGTAGGCGGGTGGGGCCCACACCGAGACCCGGATGCGCTGACTGCCGCCGGCCGTGAAACCGGTGGTGGGGGAACCGGGACCACTCGCAGGGCTGGCGGCCATGTCAAACCTCGTCGCGGGCGATGCCGGTGTCATGCACGAGCGTCAGCCTCGACTTGGTCGGATCGTCGAGATCTCCGCTCGGGGTCAGCCCGTAGTCTTGCTGGAATTCTTGGACTGCCGGGCCGAGGTCCGAGGCCACCGCGTAGCCCAAGTTGTGCAGTCGCTTGCGCGCGTCGGCTTCGTCGTCCCCGACCAGGTCGAGTGCGATCACGGCTTGGTAGGGGAACGCCCCCCCCAGACGAGTGATCTCTTCGGCCGCTCCCCACTCGAGCGTCACCTTACTCGGGGCCAGCACGTCGCTCTCGGTAAGCCTGCCGGAATCATCCGCCACGTTCTCGCGAACCTCGTGCGTGCCGACGGTCAGTCGGTAGCGAGCGCCGCCGATGGCTTGCTTGTCGGCGTCGAGCAAGCGGGCCGTGAGCGTCTTGCGCAGGATCTCGCAGGGTGACCGCCGGGCCATGCCATCATAGAAAAGGCAGGCAAAGGTGTTATGGGTCGTGGCGTACTCCCGCAGTTGTTCCTGGGGGTTGCGGCGGACGTCGCCGTCCGGCCAGAAGCGACGCTTGCACGCGGACACGCCTTCGCTCGTGCGGGGGCACGGCCAGGCTTCGGGCGCCACGTGCGTCCCGGTCGGGAACAGAAAGATCAACACGCGTCGATTCGGCTGGTTTGTCTCATCACGCTCCGCCTTGCGCGAGGGAGCCGACAGCTCCTTGTTCTGGGCCTTCGAGAATACGAACAGAGGATTGAATTCGCTGCATCCTTGGCGATCCGCCTTGCCTTTCGCATCTTGGCCTGCCCCCAAGAAGTCGCCGGGCGCAAGCTTGAAGGGCTGCTCCGCCTCGTCTCGACAAAGGAATTCCATGTAGGCCAGGTAGAGCTCATGGCGGGTTTTCGCGCCGACGATGCCATCTACCTTGAGGTGCTGGTCGGTCTGGAAGGCACGCACCGCCGCGTCGGTCCGCGCATTCGTGGCCCCGGTCGGCGGTCCAGCGTCGAAGCCCAGAGCCCCGAGCATCGACTGGAGCGAGCGGAAGCCCCAGGAATCCCCGGACACGTTATTCGCGTAGAGCTCTTCCCACAGGTCGACATTGCGGGTGAAGACCGCATAGACCGCGGTCGCCCTGCGTCCGCTGAGTTGCTTGTTGTAGTTGTCGTCACCGACCGGATCGGCGTGCCCGAAGACCGACACGGTAGGGTGTCCCGTTCTCTTCCACAGCGCCACGAAACGCCGGAACTCGAGGGCTGACTCCGGCTTCACGAAGGACGAGTCGAAATCGAAGTGCAGAGCTTCCAGTCGCCAACACGCGATGGGCAAAAGCCGCGCCCGCAGCGTATTGAACGCGTCACCCGTCGTCGGGCCAACATTGACGGGCAGCGAGTCGCGCCGATCATGCTCGGCGACGACGCTGCTGCTTGGGACGGTTGGGGAGCTTTTCGCCATGGTGCCTCATCAGCAAGAATTGCTAGCGCCCGCGAAGTTTCGCAGTATCCTCGCCGATGTCAACCGCGCGCAGGGTACCTGCGCCGACGGTGAGGCAGGTCGAATCTCAATGGCCGAGATGCGCGTCACATGGAGAGATCTGAAGCAGGGGATCCTGCTTGCCACGGGCACGACGCACACGCTCATCCTGGCGGGGGCCTCGCTCAACCTCGCGCTCACCGATGCGCAAGGCGCGCCGGTGACGGGGGCTGCCTACCGGATCACACAGGCGAATGCGCCCGCCGTCGACGGCACGCTCAATGACGAGGGCACGGCGAAAGTGTCGGGACTGCTTGCCGGGGCCTGCGAGATTTCGTTTCCCGATTACGATGCAACCGATTGGCTGCCCGCGGCCGAGCTGCCCCTGACCGGCCAAACGCACGAGGTCGCGAGCGGCGAGCACCTGGCCGTGATCGCGGCCGAGCGCGGGTTTCACAACTTCCTCGCCATCTGGGACCACCCGAACAATGCCGCGCTCAAGGAGCGGCGCGAAAATCCGCACGTGCTCCAACCCGGCGACCTGCTGTTCGTTCCCGACCGCAGCCAAGGTGGGGCAAGTGGGCAGACCGGCTCCTCGTACACGTTCAATCTCAAGTGTGCGCATCTCCTCCTGCGCCTCAAGCTGCTCTCGCTCAACGGCAAGCCACTCGTCGGCGAAGGCTGCACCCTGACCCTCGACGGCGCCGATACGCAAGTCGAGACGGACGTGGATGGCCTGGTCGAGTTGGTCATCCCACCAGCCACCCGCAGCGCGACTCTGGTCGCCGGCGAGCAACGCTACGACCTAGTCGTAGGCGGCTTGGACCCGGTCGACAGCCCGACGGGACTGCAGGCACGTCTGTACAACCTCGGTTATGACGTCGGCGTGGAGGTCGAGACCGGTAAGGTCGATGTCGACGAGCTTCGTTTCGCCATACAGCTCTTTCAATCCGAGCACGACCTGCCCGTCACCGGCGAGGCCGACGACAAAACGCGGCTGGCCATCGGCCAGCTCGCGGGTTGCTGAGCTGCGTGCGAGGGCATTCCCGAGAATGCCGTACGCATCTGCGGCCCCGTACTATCCAACAAATCATCTTCGGCCATCACGCGGCCTCTCGAGCGTAGAAGTTGAGCATTCCCCCCGAGGCGAGACCGGCAGACGACCTTGTCACGCGCCCCTTTCCGGCTCGTCGAGCCGGGCCCTGGCCGTCGAACATGTTGCGCATGTACTGCGTGCCCTGCCACGCCGGGTAGAGCTCTTTCTCGCCAGAAGCGAACGCGCGGCCTACCACGCCCACCGTGCCTTCCCGCCGCCAAGACCACCGTTGACCAGCTCGCCTGGAGACGATCGCCTTGAACGGCGCCATGGCCTTCGAATGAAGTGCGGCCTCCAACGGCCTGAATTGGCTGGATTTTCAAGCCGATGTCGAGAACAGCGTTCGCGGTCAACGCGATCATTTTCCCGCCCTTTGGCCTGATCGTCTACAACCTCGGCATGCGACGGTGATAACACGGCCAGGGACGCCCCGGACGAATAGGCGCCGGCAGCGTCCTCAGCGCCGCAAGCGCGTTCGCCCGAGCAGCAGCGCTCCCAGCGCCAGCAGGCCGAGGGCGGGCCGTGCCTCACGCGGGCCGTGCCCACCCGCCAGCGCGCAGCCTCCGTTGTCGCCTGCGCGAACACCGCCATCGACGGCGCCACCATCGGGCAAGGTATCCGAGGCGTTGGGAGCCTGGTAGCCGACGTCAGCGAGGCTGAGGTTGCCGCACTTGTCCACGGCCGCGACGCCGACGCCATAGAAAATCCCGTTCTGGAGCCCGTCGATGCGATAGCCGGTGGCCGTGGCGGGCAACAACCCGGAGCAGAGATAGCTCGGATCGAGATTGGCGAAGGCCAGCTGGCTCGCGGGCGTGGGGGCCACGGCGGGACAGGTCACCGCGGAGCTGGTAAAGGCCTCTCATTCACTGAATTCCCTGTGCGCGCAAGATTATTTGGCTTATCGAACACGCGAGGCCGTCGCTGGATGCCACGGGTGTCGAGACATAGTCGTTCTGACCGCGCATGTTGACCTTGCAATCCGCGGCATCGGACGAAGCGAACGTGATCGTGGTATCGGTGAAGATGACTTCCGAAACTGGAGCCGACGAGTATTCCTCGATCACGAAATAGGCCAGGTTTTGCGCTTGGTTCTGCATGTCGATGCTGTACGTCACCGTTCGATTGGTCTGAATGTCGGTCACGGTCTGAATCCAAACCGTGCCCGAGAGTTGGATGTCCATGTCGAGAGTGTCGCAGACGTTCACGGACATGATGGAACCGCCGTTACACCCGGTATAGCCCGACACGTTTCCGTTCGTGTTTACGTATTGGCTCGATATCCACCAAGTCGAATAGGCACGCGGTTGCGTGCCCGGTGCGCAAGAGGAACCCCAGGTTAGGACCGGTTGCAAGACGCCGTTGTTGATCGGATTGAAGTTGGCGCCGTCCGGGTCGAGCCCCGGCCATAAGAACAAGGTGCCGGATGGCGGCGGCTCCGGCGGAACGACCATCGTGGTTTGTAGTCGCACGATTTGATTGTTGGCATTGGCCGCAATCAACACGCTGCCATAGCCGCTAACCCGTCCGCCGGGTGCCGGCGTTCCCACTTGCGTTGCTGGAGCCGTGTAGCAATTCGTCGACGTGCTGCCGCCAGTGCCTTTTGCTCCGCCAGTTGCCGACGAACCGCCCGTGCTCCCTCCCCTGCCCGCAAGGCCGCCCGCACCGCCAGTTGTGGGTATGCCGCCCGAGCCTGTGGCGCCGCCCCTTCCCGTCGCGCCCCCCGTCTCGGGCCCTCCTCCAGTCCCGGTTCTTCCACCGGTGCCGGACGAACCACCCATGCTCACCGTTCCCCCGCTCCCTGTCGCTCCGCCCGAGGTCGTGCTGCCACCGGCGCTGGTGCCGCCTGCGCCACCGCCGCCCGTGCCGGTTGTCCTGCCCCCGGTACCGGCGGAGATCCCGCCTGTGTCGGTCGTGCGGCCGCCCGAGCCCGCGGCGATCCCGCCGGTTGCGGTCGAGTTTCCACCGGTGGCGGTGGCAGCGCCCCCTGCGCCGGATGGGGTGCCACCTGAGCCTGGGCTGCCACCCGTGCCCGCGGTCTTGCCGCCTTCGCCCGTGGTGGCGCCTCCCGTGCCAACGAAATTGCCGGTCGGGCTCGCACCGCCGAAGCCGTTGCCCCCCGACCCATGTTGGGCTGCCGGTGTATTCTCAGAGCAGCCGCCCAAACAAGCCATCCAGACGGCAACGATGGCACACGCTGAGCCATGAAACGGGAGCATGGCAAGATGAGGACGCATACCCACAATTGCCTGGACCCCGGGAACTTGTGACGCAAAAGCGGAGCATGGTGTCCCGTCCGGAAAATGATCGCGACGATTCTCGCATGAATTCGATGGGATAAGCATCGCGGAAGGCGGGATGCAATCCGCTGGTGCATCCGTCACATGCTGAGCGGAAACCGGCTCTGGCATCTCGGGAGGCTTTGCTATCATTTTTGCCGATGACCCCACGCCGCTCATCGCTTGCAATGCTCTTGGTTGGCGACGATCACCTTGGACGGCGCCATGGCGATCGAGTGAAGTGCGGCCTCTAACGGCCTAAATTGCTGGATTCTCAAGCCGATGTCGCGAACAGCGATCGCGGTCAACGCGATCGTTTTCCCGCCTTTTGGCCTGATCGGCTACATGCCGAGAGCACATCGCGCGCGGTCGCCCAGTGGATCGCCGGATAGCGATCGTTGTCGAGCGGTTCCAGCTTGGCCCGGCCGTCGAACATGTTGCGCATGTACTGCATGCCCTGCCACGCCGGGTAGAGCTCTTTCTCACCAGAAGCGAAGGCGCGCGCCACTTTGATCAGCGCGCCGAGCGTTCCCAGACCTCCGGGGCGCAACAGGCGGAACTTCTTCCCGGTCACCTCGCTGGCAACCACCGCCAGCTCCCGGGCGCTGAGCTCGTCGCCGGCGATGCGCAGGAAGCGAGGCGTGGACGAATCGAGAGCCGCGCTCGCCGTGAAGGCGGCCGTGTCCTCCATCGTCGTGAAGTCCATGCGCTGGTCCGCGTTCCCCCAACAGAGGACTCGATGCAGCTGGAAGAGAATGAGCGGCATCTGCCCCGTGAGCATGTCGGCGAAGGCGCCGTTGTAGATCGTGGTCGCCGCTATCGCGGCCTGGTCGAGGCGCCGGTGGAAGTCCCGGCGCAGATCGAGATTGCGATTCTCTCCCGGCGGAAACTTGGTGAAGTCGATGGAGTAGTCGGACGGGATGAAGCGTGGCACCTCGGCCTTGATCGCGGCCTCGAGCAGGATCGTTTGCACGTCCACGATCACGTCCCGCAATCCCTGCAGCGCGGACACCACGCAGGCCGCGCCCGCGCATGCCCCTGTCACTTGGGCAGCGTCCCGCAAGTCCACGCTGGCCACCGTCACGCCGAGCTCGCGCAATCTCTCGAGCTTTTCTCGTGGGGTTTCGTGGCGAACCAGCGCCCGCACGCTGGCGCCCCGGTCGCGCAGGGCTCTCGCGATGCGCCCACCGAGATTTCCGCTAGCTCCCGCCAACACGATGGTCGAGCCTTGCATGCCTGCCCTACAGCCAGCGCGTCAGCCGGGAGAAGAAGACGCGATGGTTCGCCACCATGCGGTAGGCCCACTCGCTGCTCTTGGCGAAAACGGGCGAGAATTGGTAGGCGCGCAGCGGCCAGGGCCGCGCTTGGCCGTAGGTCAGCGTGCGAAAGACCGCCTCGGCACCCGAGAAAACCTCGCCGTCGGTCTCGATGAGCTGCACGGCGGCATCGAATTGCGCGCGCGGGATTTCGGGACATTGTGCCTGGATACGCCCGTCCTGGGCTGGCAGGTATTCCACCACCTCGCCGGTCCTTTGCCGCCAGCGGCGGATCCAGTGCCGGCAGAACCCGCAGTCGCCGTCGAACACCAGGAGTGGCTTCTTCGGGGGCGTGGCGACGCGCAGGAGGCGAGGCATATACAGGTCTAATCGGGGCCGTGCCGGTGTGCAAGCGCGCGCGAGCAGTTCGCGATTCGTGGCCCCATGCACATGACGGTGGGTCTCGCCTGACCGGCCGCTAGCCCTTCACGCCAGCGATGGGTGCGACTCGCAACGTGCTATCTGGCGCAGCGGAAGCCGAGGAACTGGCCGCGCGCATTGGCTTCCAGCCGGAAGCGGTTGCTAGCGCGCTCGGTGCGCGGGTCGCCGCCGCCCCAGCTACCGCCGCGCAGGACGCGCTTGTCCTCGTGGCTCCTGCCATCGTAGGTCCCGTAGGGGGTCGCGGTCCACTCCCAGACGTTGCCGGCCAGGTCCATCACCCCTTGCTTGGAGGCACCCGCGGGAAAGCTGCCGACCGGCGCGGTTTCCGGCCAGGCGTCATTGGCCGGGTACATCGGCGCGACGCCGAAGAAGCGTTGGGCGATGAGGTTCGGCGGGCACTCGCCGCCGCAGGCGTTGAGCCGCGAAGGATCGGGCTCCGCGTTGCCCCAGGGGTATTTCCTGCCTTCCGCGCCGCCACGCGCCGCGTACTCCCACTCCTCCTCGCTGGGTAGGCGCTTGCCGGCCCAGGCGCAGAACGCGGTGGCCTGCGCGAAATCCACGCAGTTGATGGGGTGGTCCTGCCGCCCTTCGGGATGGCGCCAGTTGCAGAAGGAGTGAAAGTCGCCACGCTCCTGGCGATAGGCCTCGGGCTCGCCGCACGTGCCCGCGGCGACGCAGGCGGCGTAGTCCGCGACCGTGACCTCGGTCTTGTCGAGGCGGAAGGTCGCCACCTTGACCACGTGCGCGGGCCTTTCGTTCTCGTTGGCGTCGCGATCCTCGCTGCCCATGGCGAACGAGCCGCCCGGGATCCGGATCATTTCGTCGCGGGCCCGTGGCCGCGAGCCGCAGTCACCGATGCCGGCGCACGCGGCGCCGGCCAGCGCGACGAGCAGCGCCGCCGTCGACTGGCGTCTCGGTGCATTGGGCATCGCGCGAAGATAGCAAGAAGACGAACCAGAGAGAACGCAGCGCAGACAGAGAACCCTTCCTGCTCCGATTTCTGTGTCCTCAGCCTGAGAGAATCCACGTGATGGCTGTCACGCCTGGCCGAGATGGCACGGCCGTCGCTGGCGCGCAGACGCAGGTAGCGATTGACGGAAGCCGCGAGATCGAATAGTCGGTTGCTATGAGTCCTTCGCCCGACGACGCAGCGACACCGGCGAACACGGCTTCGCCTGCCGCGCCCGACCAGCCTTCCGCTCCGGCGGAAGCAGGTGCGGCCATCCCGGCTGTCGCAGAGAGCAGCGCGGCGCCGGTCGCCGAAATAGACGCCGCCCCGGCCGCGCCCCCGGATGAGCGGGAACCTCTGCCCCACAACGTGCTCCTCTACACGGTGTTTGGGCTGCTGTGCATCGGCGTCGCGCTCTGGCTGATCCTGGCCTGGAGTGGCTACAAGGAGAAGTATTCCCAGCAGACCGAGGGTTGGCACCTGGGCAGCACGAAGATGCTGGAAATCACGCTGATTCGCGACGACAAGAAGAACCTCGCGTGCGCATCGGACCGGGTTTACGGCGAGATCCGCTGCGGCTACACCCGGGACGGCAAGCCCTTCGGCCCCAAACCCGATGAGGATCCGCACATTCTCCAGCCGTTCAACACGGTCAAGAACGAGCTCTTCCTGGCCGCGGGCCTCTGGCAAGCGCCCGTGCTCAAGGAGCCGCTTCCCGCCGACCGGTTCACCGTCGTGTGCAACTACTACGTCGTGGGGGTGCTCAAGGCGGTGGCCCTGCGTTGGTCGCCCACGGGCAGTTTCAACCCGGTCGACCAAAGTGTCGCGGTCGGCACCCTCAGCGACTGCGTCATTCCCCAATGAAGCTGCCGACCCTTCACGGCCTCACGGAAGCCCTGCGCGGCAAGCTCGCGCAGGCGCGGCAGACATGGGCGGCCATGCCGGTCTCCGAACGCTTCGTCACGGTCTGTCTGTCCATCATGATCGTGGGCGGGGTCCTGATTCGCATCCAGGGTGTGCCGTGGCCGAACTGGTTCACCTTCGACGAAGAGCCCTTCGTCAAGAACGCCCACAACTACGCGCTCGGGATCGCGGATAGCAACGATCACCCACCCTTCGGCAAGTTGCTCATCTCGGTGGGCATGTTGATCTTCGGCTACAACTCGCTGGGCTGGCGTTTCGGGCCGTTGCTCTTCGGATTGCAGACCGTGCTGTTGGCCTATTGGCTCGGCCGCCTGATCTTCGGCAACAAGCGCGCGGGCTGGATGGCGGCGGCCTTCGTCGCGGCCGACGGTTTCTTCATCTCCTACTCCCGTTCGGGACTGCTCGACGGGACGATGATTTCCTTCATGTTGTGGGGCATGGTGGCCGCGGCCGCCGCGCGGACCTGGAAGGGCGTGATTGCCGCCGGGGTGCTCATCGGGCTTTCGACCTCGATCAAATGGAGCGGGGCCATGACCGCCATTCCCGCGGCGGTCGCCCTCCTCATGCTGCGCCGGGTGTCCATCTTCTCCATTCTGTGGCTCGGCATCATTCCCATCGTGCACACCCTGGTCTGGATGGGCGCCCTGCGCCTCACGGGCAAGCCGAGTAGCCCAACGGCGACGTGGAAGGTGATCATCGACCTCTACAAGCACCACCTGGATCTCGGCCACTACAAGAACGAGCTGACCTCGCCGTGGTACGGCTGGCCGATCCTCATGCACCCCATCGTCATCAAGGCGTCGACCTCGGGGCTACGCTCACGCTACTCGTCGAGCGTTGGCAATCTCGTGCTGTGGGCGACCTCGACCCTCCTCGTGGTGGCATTTCCCATCACCACGGCCGTGGTCGCCGTGCGGGCGCGCTTCCGTCGCTACTGGCTGACACTGCTGGGTTCGTCGACCACACGCGGGGTGCTGGTGATGCTGGTCGGCTGGTTCTCGTTCATGGCCCCGTGGCTCGCCACCCGCGGCACGCGTGGCAACTACACCTTCAGCCACTACTACCTGCCCTGCTACGCCTTCCTGCTCGTCATGCTGGCCGGGCTCGCCGCGCACCTCGAACGCAAGCACGGCAAGTGGATCGCCGGCTACATCGGTCTGGCCCTCGCCATGTCGATCTTCTTCGCGCCGGTGTGGGGCGAGTTCGCCATCACCTCCTCGACCGCCAACCTTCGCCTGTGGTTTCACAACTGGCGGCCGTAGCTGGACGCGTGCGCAGCCTGCCGGCTTTGCCGGCAGCGCAGCGTCGCGGGAGGGTTTGGGAACCCTCCCAGGGTTCCCATTAAGGTCTGGCGGCTATGGCGACGCGCATCCTGTGCCTGGGCAACGAGCTGGTGCGCGACGACGGCGTGGGCATTCGCATCGGGCGCATCCTCGGGGAGCTGCCCCTACCCGCGGAGGTGTGCGTCGAGCTCGCTCCCCATCTCGGCTTTGCTCTCCTCGACGTCGTGGCGGGGGCCGATTGCGTGATCCTGGTGGACGCGATGAGTACCGGCCAGCCGCCGGGAACCTGCGTGACCCTGGCCGGCCGGGCCATCGAACACTACGGCGCCGGGACATCCATCTCGCACACCATCGGCATCGCCGAGTTGATGGAACTGGCCCGCCGTCTCGCCCCGGACCGGCCGCCGGCCACCCTGCACTTCGTCGGAGTGGAGGGGGTTGCTTTCGCGGACTACGGAACGGAGATGACTGCCGCGGTCGAGGCCGCCATCCCCGAGGCGGTGGATGCGGTTCTGCGCATCGTCGGCGCCGACGACGGTCTCCGCGCCGCCGGCCGACAGGCCTGTGCGCGAGCCCGCGCGCTCGCCCGCATCGCGTGAAGAGAATCAGGTGGCCGGCTTCTTGTCGCCGGTTGCATCGGCGCCCGACACGATGGCGGCGAGTCCCACGATGGCCCGCGCCGTGCTCTCCGCCCTGGGCTCGCCCGGCCCCAGGGTCGCGATGCCCAGCCCCTCGCCCGCGCTGGCGAAGAGATGGCAGGTGAGCACCATGCGGTTGGCATCGGTGACGCGCACCGAATCCACGTCCGCCAGCGGCAGCAGCATGCGTGCGCGGGCCACCATCTCCCCCGCCACGGCCGCGAAGGCCGCCAAGCCCTCTTCGGCCACGGACTCGCCAGCGCTGGCGATGAGAAAGCCCTGGGCATCGGCGAGCACGGCCGTGCGCGGACCACCGTCACCAACGAGGGCGCTCAGGTTGGTTTCCAGGTCCGTGACCGGAGCGGCGGCCGAAAGCTCGCCGCTGAGCGCGGGCATCTCGCGGCTCGAGTAGGAGCCGCTGGCGTAGAGCTGTGCCTCGAGATCCTTCTCGCGCCGGCGCAGATATTCGACCTCCTCGGCGAGCGAAACCGCCTCCGCCGCCTGCGCGCGCAGGGGAACCAGCTCGGCCTGATCGTGCAGCAACTCTTGCAGGCGCCTGGCCATGAGCTCGGCGTCGAGGCGGACCTGCTTGTGCGCCGCCGTGAGCCGCTCGAGCTCGCCGCTCGCCTCCTGGTGCGTGCGCAGCTCGGCGACCTCGTCGCGCAACCGCCGGTTTTCCTCGAGGACGCGCTCGAGCTCGGCCAGCTTGGCCTGCGCCGCGGCCAACTCGACCTTCGCGTCCTTGGCCTCGTCGTCCCGGCCCGCCCGCTCTTTTGTCTCCTGCTCGGCCTGGGCCCGCTGCGCACGTAGCTCGGCATTCTCCCGAGCCAGCTGCTCCCGGTCCTTGGCCCGCCCCTCGGCGGCGCGCAAGGCCTCCTGGGCCGAGGCGGACGTCACCCGCAGCACCTCGACGACCTCCTCGGCGGCGCGCATGCGCAGCTCGAACTCCTGTCTGGACTCCTCCGCGGCGGCACGCTCGGTCTGGCCGCGCGTGAGCTGTTCCCCCAGCGCCGCGCGCTCCGCCTCCACCTGGGTCAATCGGGCACGCAGGACCTCCTTCGCCGCAGCGGCCTGGGTTTGCCGGGCGGCCTCGGCCGCGGCCAACTTCGCCTGCATCGCGGCCTCGGTTTCGGCCACCTTCGCCTGCACCGCGGCTTCGGCCGCAACCAACTTCGCCTGCATCGCGGCCTCGGTTTCGGCCACCTTCGCCCGTACCGCGGCTTCGGCCGTGGCCACTTGCGCGCGCTGGACCGCCTCGGCCTCGGCCGCGCGCTCGAGCGCGCTCCGCTCGCGGGCGGCGGCCGCTTCCGCCAGTTTCGCAAGTTCCTCCCGCTCCGCCTTCTCCCGCGCGACCTGCGCGCGCAATTCCCCCACATCGCGGTGAAGGCCCTGGTCCTCGCGCTTCTGCTCCGCCTTGGCCGCGTCGAGTTGCCCCGCCCACGCCTCGGCCACCTTCTCCTCGCGCTCGAAAGCCGCGCGATTCTCCGCCTCGGCCGCGCGTAGCCGCTCGGCCAGGGTCTTGTCCTTGGCAAGCAGACGCTCAACCTGCTGTTGCGCAGCGTCGCGCTCCTTCTCGACGGCGAGGCATCGGACCTGGGCTTCGGTCAGTGCCGCCTCGCTAGCCGCGCGTTCGCGGCGCAAGTCCTCGGCCATGTCCCCCGAAGCCGCGGGCTTGGGGCTTTCCCCGCGCGAAGCCGCCTCGCCCGCGCGGCGAGGAGCGAGCAGGAGGCCGGCCAGGAAGAACATTACGGCGGCAACCAGGCTGGCGATGATAAGCAGGGTAGGAAGTGGCATGGGCTGGTTCTCAGTGGACTGCGATCTCGACCCGCCGGTTGCGCGCCCGGGCCGCGGGCGTCGGCTCGCCCTCGACGGGACGATCGGAGCCGAAGCCCTGGATGTCGATGCGGGCCGGTTCCACGCCGTGGGCCCGCAAGTAGAGGCTAGCGCGCCGTGCGCGCGCCCGCGACAGCGAACGGTTGAGGTCAGGCGGACCTACGTTGTCGGTGTGCCCATGGAGCGCCACCCCCCGGGCGGGATCTTCCTTGAGCGCGTCCGCCACTCGGTCGAGCGTTTCCCGCGATTCCGGCGAGAGCCACGTCGTGTTGCGAGCAAAGAGCAGATCGGGGAATTGCTCGGCCGCCGGCGGCCCCTCACCCGGCCCCTCACCCGCCTCGCTGCGCTCGGCACCCTCTCCCCGCGTTGCGGGGAGAGGGGCGGGGGCGGGAGGCGCGGCAGCGATGGGCGGCCCCTCACCCGCCTCGCTGCGCTCGGCGTCCTCTCCCTGCGGAGCGGGGAGAGGGGGAATTTGGGGGCGCAGAATCACAGTCGGACGCGTTGACGAGGGACTGCCGAAGGTGCGAGGCAGCAGGACGAGGTCGATGACCGCCACATCGCCGATGCCCAGGGCGAGCAACCCCGCCGCCAGCACGAAACGCGCCGACGAAGGATGATGGGATGTCGCACCGCCGGGCGGGTGCCCGGACCCCGGCCGGGTCATGATCCTCCCTAGGCCGAGGCGGCGATGGCCTTGCCCAGCTCCTGGCAGCGGCGCTTGACCTCGATGAAGACCAGGCCGAGCTTGGCGTCCTTGGTAGTCAGGACCACCAGCACCGAGTCGGCGCCGACCGCGTTGAGCACCACGTAGCCCTTCTCACTGCGCACGTAGACCTGCTCCATGGTCGAGGCCATCAGCTCGGACGAGATGCGCTCGCCGACGCCGAGCATGGCCGCCGCCATGCCGGACACCAGCTCCTCGTCCACCTCGCTCGGCAAGACCGACGCGACGATGAAGCCGTCGATGCTGACCACTGCGGCGCCGATGATGTCCGGCGAGGCCCCTCTGAGGCCGCGCAAGATGTCCTGCATTTTTTCCGTTCGAGAAGCCATGGTCCATTCCTCCTGGGTGTGGGTTAACTGCGGATCTGGAACTTGACGGTGCACTGGCCGACGGTGCCGATGGTGGCCGCCGTGTAGCTCTTACCGGAGAACGCGCTCATGAGGCCGGCGAAGTATTCGTGGAACAGCTCGCATAGGTTGGCGCTGCCCGCGGGCTCGCCCTGCGCCGCGACCACCTTGTGCATGGCGCACGCGGGAAAGGTCAGGGTCGCGGACTGCGTGTCCTTGTCGAGCTGGGCGTCGAACTCGAAGGCGTGCGCGAAACGCCGGCGCATGCCCGCGAGAAGCTGGGCGAGCTCCGTGGTCTCGTACATCTCGGGCATGTGCGCGGCGGCCAGGTTGCCGGCCGAGCGGCCCACGGCCCGCTGCCCGCGCCCCATGATCTCCTTGAGCGCGTCGGAGAGCGCCTGCAAGCGCACGTGCGTGTCCTTGAGCGCCTCGTCGTAGTC
>PNBO01000088.1:0-16869 GCA_003136095.1 Myxococcales bacterium | reverse complement strand
CTTCTTCGGCCCGTCCTCCTCGAACACGTCGGTCGGGCAGATCTCGACGCACAGACCGCAGTCGCGGCAACCAGCTTCTTCGATGTGAACCGTCGGCATGGCTTATCTCCTCGCGGTCCGCAGGTTGCGGTCGTCTTGCCAGAGGCTTACCTCCAGCGGCATCTGCCCCACGCGATGGGTGGAACAGGACAGGCACGGGTCGTAGCAGCGAATGGCGAATTCCACGCCGTCGAGTAGCTCGCTGTCGCTCTTGCCAAGTAAGCTCGTGGCGGCGTCCTTGATGGTGGTGTTGATGCTGGCGATGTTGTGCTGGGTGGCGACCACGAAGTTCGCCGAGACGATGAGCGCGTTGCCGTCTACGGTGTAATCGTGGATGAGCACGCCGCGCGGGGCCTCGACATGGGCCACCGCATGCCGCTTGAGCGCACCCGGCGCCGTGCGCACCTCGGGCGAGAGGATGGCCGGGTCGTCGAGCATGGCCGCCGCCTTCTCCGCGCAGTGGAGCAGCTCGACCAGACGGGCCCAGTGCCCGGCGACGACGAGCTTCGAGGGATTGCCACAGGCCGCCTTCCATTCCGCCAGCGCCGCATCGGCAAGCGGGGTGCCCGTGACCTCGGCGCAATTGAGCCGCGCCAGCGGTCCCACCCGGTAGGTCTGGGTGCCGCCACCGACCTTGAGGAGAACCTGCTTGCCGTAGCTGTGCGGCAGCGCTTCCTCGACCAGGTGCTCGGCGTAGTCGGCGGAGGCGAAGTCGAGCAAGGTGCTGCCGTCGGGCTTCCGCACGCGCAGTTTGCCGTCGTAGAGATCGAGAGCGTTCCCCCGCAGGGTGCCCATGTCGTTCGCCGCGAGCGGCAACCGCTTGAGCATCTCGGGATCCTTGAGGAGCGCCTTCTTCCCCGCGCCGAGCACGACCTTGGCCAGCTCCAGGGCCTCGGCGGCGAGAGCCTTGAGGTTCGCGTGGCTTTCCTTGGTGAGCGCACACGACATGCCGCCCGCGACCGCGGTCACCGGGTGCGTGCCCCGGCCGCCGACGATCTCGACCAGCATCTGTCCAATGCTGCGCAGGCGCAGGGCCTTCTTGGCCAGCTCGGGCGCGGCCTCGAGCAGGCCGATGAGATTGCGCTTGCCGACCGGGCTGCCGACGCCGAGGAAGATGTCCGGACCGGCCAGCGCGAAGAAGTGAATCGCGTGCGAGTGGATCATGCTGCCGCAGTTGAGCAGCTGGCGCAGCAGCAAGGCCGCGGGCGGCGGCGGCGCCGAGAACAGGACGTCGAGCGCCTTGGCCGACACCAGGTGGTGGGCGTGCGGGCAGGTGCCGCAGATGCGCGTGGTGATGGTCGGCATCAGCTCGGCCTGCATGCCCTGCAGGAAGCGCTCGAAACCGCGGAACTCGAGGACGTGCAGGGTGGCGGCGCCAATCTTGCCGTCGTCACCGATGTCGATGTGCACCTGGGCATGGCCCTCGATGCGCGTGACGGGATCGATGGTCAGGGTGCGGCTCATCGGGCGGCTCCTTGCTGCGCAATCCAGCGCCTGAGCAGGAAGGTGGGTTTCTCGCGGAAGACGGGCGAGGCCATGGCGTAGGCGTAGTAGGTCTTGGCTTGCTTCTCGATCTCCGAGGTGATCTTGGCCTTGGGGATCTTGGTCATCATCGACATGCGCGTGGCGATCTCGGTGCGAATGTCGCGGTTGGGTTCGAGCACGATGGCCTCCGACGGGCCGCCGCAACCCGAGCAGGGCATGCCGCGCGTCGGGCAAGCTCCGCGACAGCGATCAAGCGTCGCGCTGCCCATGCACAGAATGCCTTGCGAGAGAAAGCAAGTCTCCTTTTCCAGCGTCCCCTCGTGCACCCGGCGCAGGGCCGCGACCTCGGTGTGTTTCATGGCGCGGTCACAGTGGAAGCACACGTTGTGCTCGCCGAACTCCGGTGGCTTGCCATCGAGCACCGAGCGCAGCGCCTCGAACACGTAGTAGGCGTGTGGCGGGCAGCCGGGCAAGTAGAGGTCCACCGTGATGGCCGCGTCGAGTGGCAACACGCCTTCCTCGAGGAGCTTGGGCACCCCCTGGTCCGGCACGAAGTGCGTGGAAGTCGTGGGGTTCTTGACGAAGGCCGTCTCGGCCAGCTCGCTCTGCGCGTGAGCGTAGCCCGAGCCCTGCGGCCCGCCGTACACCCCGCAGGTGCCGAAGGCCAGGATGGCGTCGCAGCTTGCGCGCATCTTCTTCGCGCACTCCACGTCGTGATGGGTGCGCAGNNGGCCTTGGGATAGTCCTTGACGTCCATCAAGATCGGCAGGCGGACGATGTCGATCTGCTCCAGCACCGCAAGCAGCCGCTCGTGCAGATCGACGATGGACAGCTCGCAGCCGGAGCAGCCGGAGAGCCAATCAAAGGAAACGGTGACTTTGCCCATGGGTTCCTCCTAGCCGGACAGCAAAAGCTCTTTGAGACAGGCGTTTTCTCCGGCGTGCAGGATCTCGAGCTCGGCGCGCTTGCCGGTGAACTTCTGCACGTAGCCACAGAAGAAGCCGTGGTTCATCATGCACAGCGATTGCTTCTGCTCGTGCCCGTAACGGAAGAGCGCGCAGCGGACCATGCAGTTGCGGAACACCAGCTTGACCGCCTGCTTGCCGTCCTTCTCGTAGATGAAGCTCGGCGCGGCGGCGGGCTTCCACACCTCGAATGGCCATTCGATGCCGCCGGCCTTCAAGGCCTCGCCCACCTTGGCGAGCGCGGCCATAAGATCGCTTTCTTGCTGGCCGGCACCGCTCTTTAGGCCCACGGTGCGGCCCGCGCGAAAGGTCACGGTCTCGGCGCCGCGGCCCAGCGTTTGTTCCAGTCCATGCGACAGCGAGGCCATCACGACCAGGAGGCCCTGCAATTCGTCTCTGCTTTCCGTCACACTCATNNTTCAGGTTGAGATCCAGGGAGCGGTTCTCGGGATCCAGCTGCTTGGCGGCCAGCCAGCACTGGCGCGCCTCCTCGACATTGCCGGCGCGCAAGGCCGCGAAGCCCTTGTCCACCAGCGACGAGGCCGCGCCACCCGCCCGTGGCGCTTGGCGGGACTCGATGCCAGCCAGGAGATAGGCCCCGGGGCGGCGAATCGGCTCGGCCTCCGCGCCAGACGCCGACATTTTCTCGAGAATCGAATCGTCGACGCGAATCGCGGGAAAGGATCCCGTCGAGCGATGGGAGGAATTGGCCCGCTCGTCCAGGGCTTGCACGGCCTCCATCAAAGCGTGCTGCCAATTCGCGTGGATGGTCCGCGCCACCCCGTCGGGAAGCGGCGTCGTCCGAAACACACCGTCCTGGGCTTCCAGGATGGCGCACAGGGCTTCCTGTCCGACGAGCGCGCCCCAGCTCGCATGCAGGAGCACGCCGTCCTTGACCATGACGGTTCCGGCCTCGCCGCCGGCGGTGATGCGCAGGGCGGCCGTGCGCTGGGCCAGGCAGAGCATCTGGATCAGATCCGCCGCCGAAAGGGCCGAGAAGCAGCCCGACAGGCGGTGGATGCAATCGAGCGCTTCGCGCACGAGCCGCAAGACCTCCGCCGGCTCGCAGGGCTTCGTCATGAGGCGCAGGCAACCCAGCCCGGCGATCCGCTGCTGCAAGGGATCGACGTCGTCCCGGGTCTGCACGATGTAGACGGTCTCGGGGAACTCGATGGCCGCCCAGCACACCAGGTCGACGCCGCTCGCGCCGGGCAGATCGATGTCGGTGACCACGACGTCCACGTTCACGTCGCGCAGGATCTCGCGCGCCACATCGGCGTTGACCGCGAGAAGGACGTCGAACTGCTGGTTGCCGTCGTAGAGCACTCTATGGAGAGCCAGGGATTTCTCCTTATCTCCATCGACAACCAAGACCTTGGGACGTCTTCTGGCCATCAAGCTATTGCCTTATCGGTCCCCGCGGCCGAAAGCTGAAGTTGGTTAAGAGCCCGGGGAGGCAAAATCATCTCGCAAAACCATGAATGAAATCCATGGAATTACGCCGCGCGCCGGTCAATTCGTAGCTGTGCGTAGTAGGCGCACCTACCTCTCCCACCCGCTGTGAAGGATGTCACGAGCCCCCCTGCGGTGGGACCGCCGCGGCCTCGGTCAGAGGCTGGTGTAGTCGAGGAAATTGGCGGTCATCATGAGCAGCGAGAGGGCCATCCAAGAGTCGTCGTAGTAGGTCCCGCCGATCTGCGCCCTGCCCGTGACCAACACACCGTAGGCGTCGTTGACGAAGGTCTGGTAGGTCGGGCTGCTCATGGCGCCCACGCCGGCCGGCCCGACGAAGGCCGCGGACTGAATCGATGCATTCGTCCCGGTCTGGAACTGCGCGTGCGGCGTGCCGTTGAGATCGTAGCCGTCGACGATCTTGGTCGCGCCCCCGACCGTGCCGCTGAAGAAGCCGCTGGTCTTGGCCACGTAGGCCTGAGCGCGCGTGTCGCCCGTCAGGCACCAATCGAGACCGATGCGGAAAGGCGTGCGACAGGAATCGTACTGGTAATTGGTCGGCGTCGCCCCGCCCGTCGAGCCGTAGGCCTGGCCGTTGGGCTTGCCGTTGCTGTCGCACCAGGCGGGGACCAACCCGTTGGCCGTATTGCCGTTGGTGGCGTTGAGCGACGCATTGAGCACCGTGTACATGGTGTCGGTGACCTTGGTCCAGTTGGAGGTTGGCGTCTGGTCGATCTTGGCGAACACCTTGTAGTAGGAAGGCGCGAAGTACGAGAGGTTGATGTTCGAGTCGTTGGCCCAAGGACCAGCCCGCAGATAGATGAAGTTGTAGATCTCGTTGTTCCACACCGCCGACATCTGGCTCTTGGCGCAGTCGAGGTAGTTCTTGCTCAGGCTGCCCTTGCCGCCCCACTGCTTGTCGGCCATCAGAAGCGCGAAAGCCATGTCCTCGTCGGCGTCGGTCGCGGGCCCCGCCCCGTTCGCACCCAGGTCGGTGCCAGCCGCGTTGATGTACCAGTTCATGAGCCCGGTCGACCCGTCGAGCCACTTCTGCTCGTATTTCCACAAGTCGTCGAAGAGCGCCTGGTCGTCCATGTACACGGCCAGGAGCATGCCGTAGCCGATGCCTTCGGACACCGTCGAATTGGCTTCCAGCCCAGGTTCCTTCGGCCGCTTTACCCGACGGAAGCCGCTGGCGCCGTCGCTGGTCACGGTATCGTTCTTCCACTGCGTGTAGATGGCCTGCATGTCCTCGTTGCGATACAGCGCGGGGTAGATGCAGCGGCTGTTCTCCCGATTCTGCGGGAAGGGGAAGTTGTGTCCGGCCGTGGCCGGGGTCGGCCCGCGCGAAGGAGGAGCCGCGTCCGCGGGGCCGCCGCCAGTCGCCGTCGTGCCGCCGTTACCGCCACCGCTGCCACCGGTGCTGCTCCCGCCGGTTACCGTCGTACCGCCACCGCTGCCGCCGCTTCTGCTGCCGCCGCTCGTTGTCGTGCCGCCGCTTCCCGCGCTGCCACCCGTACCGCCACCGCTGCCGCCGCTTCTGTTCCCGCCCGTTGCGGTCGTGCCGCCACTCCCCGCGCTCCCGCCCGTTGCTGTCGTGCCGCCACTCCCCGCGCTCCCGCCGGTCGGCGTCATGCCGCCGCTCCCCGCGCTCCCGCCCGACCCGCCGCCTGGGCTCGCGCCCCCCGATCCGCCGCTGCCACCGGTGCCCGGGTGAATGTTGTCCTGCACCGTGGGCCGGCAAGTAGCCATGCTGGACAAAGCGACCAAGGAAGCGGCCAAGGTGAGGCCAGGCCGCTGAAGGATTCGACGAGCAAACTCCATATCGTTCAAGCCTTGATCTGGGGTCGAAGTGGGGAAGGTCAGGTCCCGATGGTAAGGACAACTAACCCTGCCTGATCGCGCATGAAAAATCCACGGCCCGGACCACGAGCGTGGCCACCCGGCTCACATGACGCATCGTGATCCCATGGTATGTTAGCGGATCTCCGGTGAACCGCAGGCGCACGAACAAGGCCGTGGCAAGGATGCAAGACGCCCTCCTTCGCTTCTACGGTGAAAAGGGCCGCGACCTACCCTGGCGCCGGACGCGCACCCCCTACGCCATCTGGGTTTCCGAGGTCATGCTCCAGCAGACCCGGGTGGAGACCGTGGTGCCGCGTTTCGCGGAGTTCCTGCGGCGATTCCCCGATGTCTTCTCGCTCGCGGCCGCGCGCGAGAAGGCGGTGTGCGAGGCCTGGGCGGGGCTCGGCTACTATCGCCGGGCGCGCAACCTGTACCGGGCCGCGCGTCTCATGGTTCACCAACTCGCCGGCCGAATGCCGGGCGATGAAGCGGCCTGGAGACGACTGCCCGGCATCGGCGACTACACCGCGGCCGCCGTGGCGTCGATCGCGTTCGGCGAGCGAACCGCGGCGGTCGACGGCAACCTCGTACGCGTGCTGGCGCGCGTGTTCGCCCTGCCCGGTCGCACCGCCACGCCGAGGCTCGTGCGTGCCGTACGCGCGCAGGCCCAGCTTCTCGTCGATTGCGAGTGGCCAGGCGACATCAATCAGGCACTCATGGACCTGGGCGCGACGTTGTGCCGGCGCGAGGCGCCCCTCTGCCCGCGCTGCCCGCTCGGTCGCTGGTGCCGCGCCCGGCGCGAGGGCAACCCCACCGCCTACCCTGGGCGCAAGGCGAAGCCCGCACGACCCATCCTGCGCATCGCCTTCGCCTGGTGCGAACGCGGCCCCGCGCTTCTCCTCGAACAACGTCCCCTCGACGGGCTATGGCCCGGCCTGTGGGAATTGCCCAGCGCCAGCGGCCCCCGCGCCAAGCAGGACCTCGGCCGTCGTTTCGGGCAGGCGGTCGGGCTCCGGCTCGCCAGTGTCCGCCACGATCTCACCCACCGCCATGTGGTGGCGAGCGTGTATCGCGCCACGGTCACTCGGCAACCTGGGCAGAAGTGGTGGCGCGACCCACTCGTCGCTCCCCTCTCGTCGCTCGCGCGCAAGGCGATCGTTGCCGTACGCGAAATTTCGGAGAAAGCCGCACCTCCGCCGAGCCCGTGACTTCGGCCAAGTGGCTCTATCGGTCGAAGCTGTCTGGCGCGAAGCCGATTCGACCCCAACTCCGCGTGGTCCGTAGCAGGGCGAGGAGCATGCCGGCCCCGTGCCGCACGGGCCGGACCGTGGACGCGCGTGCCTCGGGCGCCGAGGTGACCGGCAATTCGATGATGGGATGCCGCAGACGCTCGGCATGAAATACCAGCTCGGTCGTATAGAAGAAGTCGCGCGAGAGCACGAGGTCGACGAGCTTCGCCGCCACGTCCAACCGAAGAAACAGGCTACCCTGGGAATCGCCGGTTCGCATACCGGCCACCGCCCGGCGGAGCCCCCGGTAGACGCGTGTGGCGAGTGCCCGCCGACGCGGCACCCGAACCACACTGCGCGGATGCGCCTTCGAGCCGATGAGCAGTGGCCCCGAACCGTCGCCGAGATGCGGCAGCGCTTGTTCGAGATCGGTGAATCCGAACGGCAAGTCGGCGGCGGTCAGCACGAGCCAGTGGCTCGTGGACGCGCCGGCGAGGGCTAGCGCCGCACGTATTCCGCGATCGAAGGCATGGCCGATGCCGGCGTCGGGCAGCGAAAAGGCATGCACCGGCACAGGGTGAGCGTCCTTCGCCAAGCCGCGCGCCAACGCAGCCGATCCATCCTGGCTGCCGTTCTCGACCAGCAGGATGGTCGCCCCCGCGTGCGCCGCCAGCGCCGAGCGCAAACGCGCCACGTTGCCGAGCAGAATAGTCTCCTCGTTGTGCACGGGAAGAACGTACGTGAGTGGCATAATGCCCCTGACATCATCGGCGGATACTGGCGAACACCAAAGTTTCCGTCACGCGTGTGCGCCCGGGATCTCTTGCGCGGGCGGTTGGCTGATCCCTATACTACCGACATGTCCGGTTGGCCGGTGCCGGTCGATCCGCGTCGCGAGGATCCGGGTTGCGCGCCAGGCGGATTCGGAGCTCAGGTTCGCCCGGCGACAGCCCGGGGTCTTCTCCTCCTGGTCCTGCTCTATCTCGTGACGTACGGGCGCACCGCTGGTTTTGACTTCGTGTGGGACGACCCCGGCAATTTCTCGCGGAGCCCGCTCATGCACGGGCCCCTCTCGGGCGTCATCCGAAAGGGAGAGCTTGCCCGGGGCGATCCCGGCATCGAGCGCATGCCCACGGACCTGGTTCCCAGGCACGAGAGTTATCGCCCCGTCAGTGTAGTGAGCCACTGGATGGACCTGAGGCTTTTCGGTGACCGGCCCGGGTTCATGCACCTGCACAGTATCCTGCTCGGCCTCCTGTCCATCGTTCTGGTCTACATCCTGGCGGGCAAGCTCGGAATGGGTCTGTGGCTACCCGGCTTGTGGGCTCTTCACCCGCTTCATGTCGAGGTCTTCGCCTACCTCTCCGCCCGTTCGGACCTGTTGGCCGCCATCGGCTCACTCGGGGCACTGATCTTCGGGATCCGATCCAGCGACTCCCATTCGACCCGTGCCCGCTGGTCGTGGGCCATCGCCGCCTCGGCGCTGCATTGGCTCTCGCTCCTGGCCAAGGAAGCCAACCTCGGCCTCCCTTTCGCGTTTCTGGCGTTGGCCCTGGCCAGGGGAAAGCTGCGCGCCAGCGCCGGGTGCTTCTTCGCGCTTGTCCTGGCGACGGCCGCCTACTTCCCCTCGCGCTCCCTCTTGATGCAAGCCGTGTCGTTACCCATGGCGCAATCCGAGGCACTGCTTCGCAGCGCCGTGGATTGCCCGGGTGTCATCCTGGCCTATGTCGCTAGCTTCGCCTCGCCATTTTCCCTGTCGCCGGATCGCCAGCTCTGGCCGCCCATCGTGCCACTCGGCTGGGCACTCCTGGTTCTGCTGGCGACGGCATTGGTCTTGGCCTGGCGAAGAATTTCCTCGGCGAGCAAGCCCGACCTTCGCCTGGCGGCGCTCGCGACGCTCGCGCTTGGTCCCCTGCTCTTGCCCGCGGCGCTTGGCGTCCGAAGTATCGGTGCGCTCTCCGATCGCTACGTGTTCTTTTCCTTCTTCTTCCTCAGCCTGGCCTGCTTGGCGCTCGCCCGCGCGTTGGCCCGTTGGCTGCGCTCCTGCCCTCGCCTACTGCGCACCGGTCCCGCGGTCATTTGGGCGGGAATCGTCTTGGCCACGACCTGGCTTCAAGTCGGAATTTGGCGGGACGACGGAACCTTGGCCAGGTACGCGGCGACGATAGAGCCCGACAACTCGGCGGCCCTCTATCGACTCGCGACGATTGCGACGATGCGGGGACAATTCGCTACGGCCTTGCCCCTGCTGGAACGCTCCGTCGCTCGCGATCCCGGAAACCGGCGCGCGCTGAACAACCTGGCCGTGACGTATCTGAATTTGGGCCGGGTGGCCGATGCCAAGACGGTCTTGCGTCGAATGTCGCCCCTGGCCAGAGCGACGGACAAACGCTACTGGTACAACGTGGCGTCGGTGCAAATCGCGGACGGCAAGCTGGACAAGGCCTGTGGCGCGCTCGCCCAGGCGCTGGAAATCGACCCGGGCTATGCCCTAGCGCTCGCCCTCCGTGAACAGGCGTGTACCTCCCCGCCGGTCAGTCCAGACCCGTCCGCAGTACCTCCGGCCAGCCCCGACGCACGACCTCGTCCTTGAAGTTGAGCGCGCGCTCGGCGCGGGCGGATTCGAGCAAGATCTGGGCGATCGCGACGGCAAACAGCCCATCCGTGCCCGTCACCTTCGGGGGCGTACCCGTTCGCGCGGACTGAACGAAATCCGCGAGCTCGGCGCGCAGTGGCTCGACCTTGGCCAAACGCAACTTGACGACGTTGCCTTCCTCGACCCCCTTGAACAAGGCCATCATGTCCCAGCGGCTGGGAGCGTCGCTGTTTTCGTAGAAGAAGAGATCTTGCGAGAGGTAATCCACCACGGCCATGCCGCGTTCGCCGATGACTCGGCACTCCCGCGTCTTGCCTGGCGTGACCCAGTTGGCATTCAGGCTGCCAATGACTCCGTTCTTGAAGCGTAGCGTGCACACCAACGAATCCTCCTGTGTCTCGTGCACGTTCCGGCTGGTTTCCGCGTACAGGCGCAAGAGGGGCGCGCCGACCAGCGAGCGAATGATGTCGATCTCGTGGGTCGCAAGATCGAGCGTGACCCCCACGTCGCGCACATGGGCGGGGAAGGGCGACATCCGGCGCGAATGGACTTGGAACACCCGGCCCAGCTCGCCCTCGCGCAGCCGGCGAGACAATTCGACGATGGCGGGGTTGTGCCGCTCGATGTGGCCGACGGCCAGGGTCAGGCCATTCTGCTCGCGCCGGCGAATGAGATCCATCGCGTCGCCTACGGTGGCGGCAATGGGCTTCTCGACCAAGACGTGAACCCCGTGTTCGAACGCGCACACGACGACTTCGTGATGCATGGAGGTGGGAACCACGACGCTGACGACATCGAGTTTTTCTTTTTCGAAGAGCCGCTGGTAGTGATCGTAGGCGCGGGCGCCGACCCACTTGCCGACCTGCGCGCGGCGGTGCTCCTCGGGATCGGCCACGGCGACCAGCTCGACGCCGTCGAGATCGCTGTACACCCGGGCATGATGCCGGCCCATCGCACCGGCCCCAACGACTCCCGCCCGTATCACGCGCCCTCCACGTGTTCCCAGTCATCCCGCGGGCAGCTCCAGGCACGGCCTTCGCGGAGTTGCGTGCGAGCCCAGACCTTGGTGCCTGGTCTCACGACGGCCTCCGGCGAAACCTCCGAGGTGGAGTGAATCATGGGGGAATGCTAACACGATGATCGAGCGCTCCCCAAGATGTGGCCTCCCGGCAGATGCGGAACTGACCGCCGCGGGTCAGCCTGCCGCCGGCCCTCGGCCGCGCAGCTTGGCGAGCATGGCCGCGAACTCGGGTGGCGGGTCGGCGGCAAAGTGCAGACGCTGGCCGGTCACGGGATGGTCGAAGCCGAGCGTGGTCGCGTGCAGAAGCAGGCGCGGGCTGGAGATCGGGTGTCCTCCCCGCCGCAGGAGATCGCGGATGTACACGGTCTCGCCGACGACAGGATGGCCCTGCTCGGCCAGGTGAATGCGGATCTGGTGGGTCCGCCCGGTTTGCAGGCGAACGCGACAGAGGGTGGCCGCCGCGAAGGTCTCGACGACCTCGATCTCGGTGACCGCGGGTTGGCCCTCGTCGGTCCTCCGGGTGCTGCCCCGCAATCCGTCGCCGCGATTCTCGATCAAGCGCGATTCGAGACGCCCCGGCCGCACCCGCCCGTGGGCCACGGCGAGGTACTCGCGCTCGGCCAGGTGTTGCTTGAAGATGCGGTGCAGCCCGCGCTCGGCCAGCTTGGTCTTGGCGAAACAGACTAGCCCCGAAGTGTCCTTGTCGATGCGATGAACGACGTAGAGGGGCGTGACCGTGGCTTTCTTGCCCTGCCGCCGCCACGCCTGCCGGATGAGGTCGAGGGCCGTACCGGTTTCCTTGCGCTCGAAGGGCACGGTGGCAACGCCCTCGGGCTTTTCGATCACGATGAGGTGGCCGTCCTCGAAGACGACGCGGAAACCAGGGGGGCTCTGCCGGCGCCGCGGATCGGGCCGGCCCATGTCCCAGCCCACGCGTTCGCCGCCCACGAGCCGGTTTGCGGGCTCGACCACGAGCTGTCCATCGACGCTCACCTTGCCCGAGGCGACGAGCTCGCGCGCTTGCCGCCAGCTCGCCCCGGGCAGTCGCTGGCGCAAGGCCGCAGCCAGGGTCGTCTCCGCCCCGGCCGTGAATTCGCCGCGTCCGCTCGTCGGCTTCGTCAAACCGTCCTTTCTGCCACCGCCGCTGTTCCTTGACCAGATCCCTGGTATAGACATTCGCCATGGAACACGCATCGCTGGTCGAGGAGCTGCGCGGGTTCGTGGCCGAGCGCGACTGGAGCCAGTTCCACGACCCCAAGAATCTAGCCATGCTGCTGGCCTCGGAGGCCGGCGAGCTTCTGGCCGAGTACCGCTGGATCCCGAACGATCGGGCGGACGCCTTCTCGCGCGAGCCCGAGGCCCGGCAGCGCATTGCCAACGAGATTGGCGACGTCGGCATCGCACTGCTCCTACTCTGCGACCGCGCCGGGATCGATCTGCAGGCGGCCATGCGCGACAAGCTGGCGCGGAATCGCCAGCGCTATCCGGTCGAGCTTTCCCGGGGCCGCGCCGCGCGGCCAATACAATTATGATGGGAACCCTCGAAGGGTTAGCTCTGCACTCGGCACCTCCCCACCCACCCCTGCCCCCGCGCTTCGCGCGGCCTCGCCAAACCCTCCCGCGACGCTTCGCTGCCGGCAAAGCCGGCAGGCTCCGCACGCGTCGGTTAGCCTGCCTCGTCAAAGCCCCCGACGAAGGTGGCACCGATCTTGAAAACTGGGGGTATGCTTCCCACCAACTACAAGGAGTAACAAATGAGGTCATCCGAGATGACTCGCGGGTTTGGCTCTCTTTCGCTTCTAGCTGTCGCCGGCGCGGCTGTGCTGGTTTTTCACAGTGCCGCACTGGCGCAACAGACGGAGCCCGACGCCAAGAACAGTGCCAAGGCGAATCCCGAGGCCAAGGACGATGCCGCGGCCAAGCAAGCGCAGCCGCAGGAAGACCTGCCGCCGGAATACGCGCCGCCGCCTGGCTATCGCCACGCGCCGCCGCCACCCCCACGCGGCTACCCGCCGCCCGGCTATGGCCCGTCGTACGACTACTATTATGGTCCCTCCTACGGCCCGCCCGCCTATCCACCGCCGCGCTACTACCGGCCACGCCCCTACCCGCCGGGCCCGGTTCGCTACTACCCCGAGCCGCTCTCGTACCGCCCCTTCTTCTTCGGGGTCGGCCTGGGCGTGGGCGGGGTCGCGCTGTTTCCCGTGAAGGGTGAGGGCGACTCCTCCTCGCGGGCCGGCATGTCGTACAACCTGCACTTCGGTTTCGGCGTTTCGCCGCGCTGGTCGGTCGTCCTCTCGGGTGACGGCGCCTACTCGTACTTCAGCGGTTACGACATCGACCAGAGCGTGTGGAGCATCGGGCCGCAGGTCTTCATCACGCACCATCTCTATGCCCGTGCGGGCATCGGCGTGGCGACCAAGTCCATCGACCAGAATTCGAACTACAACTACGACTACTACAGCTACAGCAGCTACTCCGACTCGGGCATGGGCTGGACCGCGGCGCTCGGCTGGGAATTCATGCAGTCGTACCACGTGTCGCTCGGCCTCGAAGCTGCCGCGACCTACGGTCACTACCAGACTCCCGACGCCATCACGATGAGCAGGGACCAGGGGACCATCGGCATCAACTTCATGCTGAATCTGTTCTAGGAACGATCCGGGTAACCTTCGCGGCCGAATTGATTTAGTCTCGGCGGGTGCTTCGCCGATCGCTGGCCACCTGTCTCCCTGTCCTCGCCGCCGCCCTTTGGGGCTGCGCGGGACATCAGCCCACGCCCGAGGGGTGCGGCTCGGACAAAGACTGCAAGCTCGACCGGGTGTGCGAGGCGGGCCGTTGCGTGTGGCCGCAGCGCCCGACCAGGGCCACGATGGCCGGCGCGCCGGCGACGCCCCTGACCGAGGCCGAAGCCGGTCCGCCGGCGCAAGGCATGTTCCGCTTCGACCCGCGCCATCGTGGCCGCTCGCCGTTCCTCCTGCCCAGGCAGAAACCAGAGATCCTGTGGACGATGGAGACCTCGGCACCGGTGACTTCCTCACCGACCGTGTCGGCCGAGGGACTGGTCTTGATCGGCAGCCACAGCAACAAGATCTTCGCCATCGGCAAGGACGGCAAACCGGGCTGGACCTTCGCCACGGGCGACCTGGTGTGGAGCACGCCGGCCATCGCCGCCGACGGCACGGTGTACGTCGGCTCGGACGACGACAACCTCTACGCCCTCGAGGGCAAGTCGGGCAAGCTCTTGTGGAAGACTCGCCTGGGCGCCTGCCAGCAAACGATCGGCATCGGACCCGAGGCCACTCGTTGTGACGTGGACGCGGGTCCCACTATCGGGCCCGACGGCGCGCTCTACACCGGGGGCGACGCTATCTCTGCCATCAATCCCGACGGCAAGCTACGCTGGCGCTTCGCCACCGGCGGCCATGTGTCGAGCGCGCCCGCCCTGGCGGCCGACGGCACGGTGTACGCCGGCTGCCAGGACAACAGCATCTACGCCGTCACCCCCGAGGGCAAGCGGCAGTGGGAGTTCCGCGCGCGCGACGACGTCGACTCGAGCCCGGCCATCGAGGAAGACGGCACCATCTACGTCGGCTCCGACGACAATCGCCTCTATGCCCTGAGCCCGCAGGGGCAGCTCGTGTGGGCGTTCACCACGGGCGACGACGTGCGCGCCTCGGCGGCCATCGGGCGCGACGGCACGGTCTATGTGGGATCGTTCGACGGCCTACTCTACGCCATTCGCCGCGACGGCACCTTGCAGTGGGCCTTCCGCACCGGCGATCGCATTGTCTCCTCCGCGCTGGTCGACGCCAGCGGGGCGATTCTGGTCGGGTCGCAGGACGACCGCCTCTACGCCATCGAACCCGACGGTAAACCGCGCTGGTCCATCGAGCTGGGCGGCGACGTGGACAGCTCGCCCATCATCGGCCCCGACGGCACCATCTACGTCGGTTCCGACGACGGCAAGGTCTACGCGCTACGCGCGCAGTAGAGCTGGGGCGGCACAACCGGGCCCCAGCGTGTATGCTCCGGGGCCATCATGATGGAAAGCAACGGCCGCCCCCCGGCGCGCATCAACACGGGCCGGATCAAGGTCCATCCCGACGGCTTCGGCTTCGTGGTGCCCGACGACCATTCCGAGGACATCCACGTCAGCGCGCGCCACCGCGGCCCGGCCATGGACAGCGACAAGGTCGAGGTCGAGTGGTGGGTTGGCGGGCGCGGGCTCGAAGGCCGCGTGCTGCGGGTGCTGGAACGGGGCCGCGGCAAGATTACCGGGCAGCTCACGCGCAGCGGGCCGCTCCTGCGCTTCGAGCCCGACGACCCGCGCATCAACGCGCCCGTAGTGGTGCGCGGCGGGGTCAGCGCGCGAGCGGGCCAGTCGGTGGTCGCCGAGATCACGCGCTTCCCCGAGAGCGCGGGCGCGCCGATCGAGGTGGCTCTGCTCAAGGTTCTGGGCGATCCCAACGATCCGCGCACCGAGGTGGAGAAGACCTTGGCCTGCGCCGACATCACCGACGAATTCCCCACCGCGGTCGTCCGCCAGCTCGAGGGCGCACCCACGACGGTCGTACCCGCCGATCTCCACGACCGCGCGGATCTGCGCCACGTCCCGTTCGCCACCATCGACCCCGAGACGGCGCGCGACTTCGACGACGCTGTCGCGCTCGAGCCGCTGCCGGCCGGTGGGCAGCGCCTGTGGGTCGCGGTCGCCGACGTTTCCCACTACCTGCGCGAGGGCACGGCACTTGACCACGAGGCCCAGGCGCGCGGGGTCAGCGTCTACCTTCCGAGCCGCGCCATTCCCATGCTGCCCGAGGCGCTGTCCGGGCACCTGTGCTCGCTGGTGCCGGGCGAGGATCGCCTGGCCATGGTGGTGCGCCTCGACTACGACCGCGCCCTCGCCGTCAGCGACGCCGACTTCTGCGCCGCGGTCATTCGCTCGCGCGCCCGCCTGGACTACCCCGGCGTGGCCGCTGCTCTTTCCGAAAAGGACCCTGACAGGGTCCTTTCAATCCCCCGCGATGAGTCCCGTCGGGCAAAGCCCGCCGGTGCTCACGCGCCTGCTGGCGACACGCGCGGCAAGCGCAAGGCGTACGAGGCGTTCGTGCCCGGCCTGCGCGCCATGGATTCCCTGGCGCGCAAGCTGCGTCGGCAGCGGCAGGAGCGCGGGGCCCTGGATCTCGATCTGCCCCAGGCCGTGGTCGAGCTCGACCACGACGACCCCCGCCTGGTGCGCGACGTGCGCCGCGCACGCCGCGATGCGGGCGAGCGAGCCGCCTACGCCATGATCGAGGAGTTCATGCTCGCGGCCAACGAGGCGGTGGCCCGGAGCTTCCAGGCGCGCGACGAGGACACCGCCTGGCGCGTCCACGCGGTTCCCGACGAGGAAAAGGTCGCGGCCTTCGCCCTGCTCGCCGAACGCTACGGCGTTCGCTTCGACCCCGCGGAGGCCACCACGCCGCTCGGCCTGGCCGCGGTCTTGAAACGACTGGTTGGCCACCCGGCCGAGAAGCCGCTGTCGATGTTGCTCCTGCGCGCGCTCAAGCAGGCGACCTACGACGTGGTCAACGTCGGTCACTTCGGCCTCGCGTCGCCGGCCTACCTGCACTTCACCTCGCCCATTCGCCGCTATCCCGACGTCATCGTGCACCGCTTGCTCAAGCACCGGCTGGCCAGTCTGGGCAAGCCGGCGGGCGGGTTCGCCCCGATGGCCGATGCGTCCCCGCCCGCGACGGACATCTTGCGGCGCGCGGCCGAGGCCGCCTCGTTCTGCGAGCGCAAGGCCATGGAGGTCGAGCGCGAGGTGGTGGACCTCTACCGCGCGTACTTCATGCGCGACCGCGTGGGCGACGTGCTCGAGGGCGCGATCTCGGGCGTGACCTCGTTCGGGATCTTCGTGGTGATCGACGAGCCCTTCGTCGAGGGCCTGGTGCGCACCGACTACCTTGCCCCCGACGACTTCTATGACTACGACGAGACCGCCTGCCGCCTCATCGGCCGCCGCAACGGCCGCACCTTCGCGCTCGGCGATCGCGTGCGGGTCGAGATCCTGCAGGTCAGCGTGGCCCGCCGNNGGCCCCCCGCGCCGCCCCGAGAAGACCAAGCCCAGCCGCCCGGAGCGCCGCCGCGAGCTGCGCGCCAAGAATCAGCGGCAAGCGAAACGACGGAAGTGACCGCGGCGAGAACCACCCCGCCCGGCCGGCCGCCCGTGGGGGCGGACCCGACCGCGAT
>PNBO01000130.1:21346-32991 GCA_003136095.1 Myxococcales bacterium | reverse complement strand
TTTCGTACTGCTTGTCCGCCGCCCAGCGCGCAAGCCACAGCGGCTCGCGGCGGGCCAGGTCGGCGCGCATGGGGAAATCGGTCTTGGGCAGGTTGAGGGTGTTTTTCCAGTCCACGGAGGCGCGCATACTAGCAGATGGAAGGGCTAGGGTTGGCGGGTTCGCGAGGCAGAGCTTATCCCACCCGTTCCCACGCCTCGACCGGCCCCGGCAGGACTTTGAACAGAGGGTGCGCCACGGGAGTCACGCCTCTGTGTCGCGACCAGCGCGCGCGATCGCGGTGCCGGAGCTTGCGCAGCAAGTGCGCCGACTCGTAGTCGAGCTGGCCCTGCGTGACGGTCAGTCGGGATCGAGTCCGCGCAGTGCCCAGCTTCGATCGGTCGAAGGCGTAGCCGCGCGCTTGCGCCTCCGCGTGCACCACGAGCAAGTAGCTTTGGAGGAGGCGCGTGGGATTACGGCACTTCGTGAAACGTGCGAGCTGAGGGTGGTGGCGGTAGCCGCGGGTCTTGCCCTTGGCTACTGCCAGCGCCAGGCATCCCTCGCGCCAGAGGGCCACCAGGCCCTTGGCGTCGAGTTGGTGCGGATGCAGGGACCACAGGCGCATGGCTTTTGCATTGGATGCGCGCGCGAGTGTATCGTCACCTTGGCTAGTAGCCGCGTGCCACTGGCGTGCACGCGGCCTTCGATGTGCTAGGTACACGCAGGCCGTCCGCCAAGTGCGGCGACGGTCAAGTGGAAGGAGAGTGGTCTCATGTCCAAAGTCGTACGTTTCGTTGCTTCTCTCGCCGGCCTCACGATGGCGACCGTCCCGTCGCCCTTCGCCATGGCGCAGCTCGACCTACCGCGCCCGAGCCCGTCGGCCAAGGTGTCGCAGGTCATCGGACTCACCGAGGTGTCGGTGGAGTACAGCAGCCCGGCGGTAAAGGGCCGCAAGATTTGGGGCGGCCTCGTGCCCTACGATCAGATGTGGCGCACGGGCGCCAACCAGGCCACCAAGATCACCTTCAGCCGGGACGTCACCTTCGGTGACAAGCCCGTTCCGGCTGGAACCTACGCGCTCTTCACCATTCCCAGCAAGGCCGCCTGGACGGTGATCCTGAACAAGAAGGCGGATCAGGCCGGCACGGGACGCGACTACAAGGCCGAGCTCGACTTGCTTCGCATGCAGACGCACCCCAAGCCCGCGCCGCACCGAGAGCGGCTGACCTTCCTGTTTGCGGACTTCACCGACGACAAGGGCACGCTCGATCTGGAATGGGATAAGCTGCGCCTCTCGATCCCCATCAAGGTCAACACCGAGGAGCAGGCGCTGGTGAACATTACCAAGGGAATCGACGGCGCCTGGCGGACCTATGCGAACGCCGCCCGCTACCTGGCCGAGACCAAGAAAGACTACGAGACCGGCTTGAAGTACATCGATCAGTCGCTGGCGCTGCAGGAAGACTGGTTCAATCTGTGGATCAAGGCGACGATTCTGGCCGGCAAGGGCAAGGTCAAGGAGGCGACGGCGGTCGGCGAAAAGGCCTACCAGCTCGGGCAGAAGGCGGAGTACTTCTTCCTCGAACCAGAGATCAAGAAGACCTTGGGCGACTGGAAGAAGAAGCCCTAGGCAAGCCATCACCGAGGACACGCCGGTAGGCGGCCTCGTAGCGGTCCACGGCCGGCTCGGTGGGAAAGCGGGTTTCGGCCAGCTCGCGCGCCCGGCGCGACAGGCGCGCATGCAATTCGTCGTCGGTGAGCAGGCGGCGCACGTGGCCGGCCATGGCCGCGACGTCGCCGACCGCGGCCAGAAAGCCCGCCTCGCCATGGCGCACGACCTCGGCGATGCCCCCGACGGCGGAGGCGACCACGGGTACCCCGCACGCCATGGCTTCCAGCGCCGCCAAGCCGAAGCTTTCGCTCTGGCTCGGAAAGAGAAAGACGTCGCTCTCCTGGAGGAGATCGACGAGTTGGCTGCGCTCGCCCAGGAACCGAACGCGGCTATCGAGGTTGAGGACGTGCACCAGGGCCTCGATGCGCGGTCGCTCCGGGCCATCGCCCACCAGATCCAGACGCGCAGGAAACTCGGACGCGATCACCGCGAAGACCCGCACGACGTCCTCGACTCGCTTGAGCGGCCGAAAGCTGGAAACATGGGTCAATACGCGGGGCCGGTTCCCATGGCTGCCCCCGCGCGCGTTTTCGCTCGCGGGGGGCGAGAAGCGCCGCGTGTCCACGAAGTTGGGAATCACCTCGATGGCCACGTCGCGGGAAAGCCCCAGATGAGTGTGCGCGGCCTCGGCCAGGTAGTGCGAAGGCGCGGTGATGGCGTCGCTTGCGCCGACCACGAAGCGCACCAGGGGCTGGAATTTCGGATCGGCCCCGACCAGGGTCACGTCGGTGCCATGCAGGGTGGTGATCGTCTTTGGGGCGCGTTTTCCCAGCACCTGCCTGGCCAGGTAAGCGCCGACCGCGTGCGGGATGGCGTAGTGAACGTGAAAGAGATCGAGCTCCTCCGTTCGCGCGACCTCGATCATCTTCGCCGTGAGGGCCAGGGCGTAGGACCGTTGCGCGAGCAAGGGATAGTCAAGGAGCGGCACCTCGCAAAACGAGACGTTCGGGCCAGAGAGATCCAAGCGCACCGGTGGCTTGTCGCTGAGGAAACAGACGCGATGGCCTCGCCGGCCCAGGGCCGCGCCGATCTCGGACGCGACCACGCCGCTGCCCCCGAGAGTCGAGAAACAAACCATGCCGATGCGCAGGCTGGACGAATGGGAGCGCGCGATCCTCATGGTTCGAGCTCTTGCACCTCGGTGACGAAAGGACCGGCGCTTTGCAGTCTGTCGAGGACCAGCCGTTTCAATCCCGCCGCGCCATGCCGGCCGGCCAAATGGGGCCAGCCGTAGAATCGCTCTTGCGGGGTCCGCCGCGGGAAAAGTGCCAGCTCCAGGCCACGCAGGCGGCCCGCGGTCACCTCATCCTGTTCGACGAGGACCCTGGCATAGTGCGCGATCAGGCGTTCGAGCCCCCGCGCTACGCTCGCGCGCGTGCGCTCGGCCGGACGCCGCATGCGCTGGCCCGCCGCCAGGACACCGGACGCAATCTCCTCGACTGCCGGCCCTATCCGATTTTCGACCAAGGTACGCAATGCCGCCGGGGTGGGTGCCCCGGCCGGACGGGCGCTGGCGATCCGTGGAACCAGCTCGGCCGCCGGCATCGAGAGATCCGCGGCCTTGAGCCCGAGTGCGCCGAGCCACCGCCGCGCGCGGGCATCCACGCAGAGAAAGCGGGCGCGCGGCACGAGCAGCGGTGGCGTGATCGCGAAATGCTGATAGAGCGGCGGAAGCTGGGCAAAGTAGTTGATCTCACCCGGACCCGCGACGTAGGCCACCGTGGGCAACAGTGCATCCTGCACGATGGGGCGCAGCAACGCCGAGGTGGAAAAGCGCAGGGGATCGCGCGCCAGGATCTCCAGCAGCTCCGCGTGGCCGACGCTTGCGGAGGCCCCGGCGAGGCGCCAGGACGCCTCGCGCGCGCTGGCACCGGGTTGCCGTTCGAGGCGAAAGCGCGGGCCGGAGGCACTGTCGCGATGGAAGAAGACCAGGGCGCCACGCTCGCGAATCGGCACCTGCTCGTCGAAGCTCGCGGTCAGGGCAGCCTGCCGGTCGCGCAGCGCCGCCTCGATGGCCTCGGCCTCCTCGATACACGTTCGATAGAGGGGCGCCGCCAGCGCGGCCGCGCGCCTATCGCGCGGATCGAAGACCAGCAACCCCTCGTCGGCGAAGAGCGCAGCCAGCGTCGAGGCGAAGGCGGCAGGTAGCGAGCGTCCCGGCTGGTAGTGGGCCCGCAAGAGGGCCAGTGTTTCCTCACTCGCCGGCGTGGCGCCCAGCGCCTCGGCCAGCCGGTCGAGCAACGTCGTCACCTCGCCCGGCAGCAGGCGGTAGGCGACCGAACATCGCCCGGTGCCCTGATGCTCGTCCGGCAAGGCCAGGCGCGCCGGTTGGCCCTCGCCGTCCGCGACGGTGCACGAACGGATTTCCTCGAAGTCGTGATCCTCGGTCTGCAACCAGAAAAGCGGGACGCAACGGATCCCTGACTCGGCCTCGAGGGCGCGCGCCACGGCGATGGCCGAGGCCGCCTTGTAGAACGCATAGAGGGGACCCAGGAACAGCCCGACCTGCTGCCCGGTGGCCACGACGGCGGTCCGGCCCGCCGCCAGGGCGTCCAGGTTCGTCTGTCGGGCGGCGCTCGCGGGCAGGAGTGCCTGCTGGTCGCGCAGGGTGTGCAGCAGCGCCGGGGGCACGGCCCGTTCGGCGGCGAGGCGCGCCTGTCTGCCCCGTTCGCCGGGATCGCGAAATCCCGGCGCGAAGAACGCATGTGCAGCAGGCTCACCTGCGAGGTAGGAATTGGAGAATGCGCGTCCCACTCTTGGCGCTCAGTATACTCGGCGAAGAACTCGCGCGCCGGAGGCGCCTCGTTTCTTGGCCGCCAATCCTTGTCATACTCCTGTCCGCCACGATGCCCAGCCCAGCGAACGCCAACCCGCCACCGCAGCCGAACGCGGCCCAGCTCCAGCTCGCGCTGCGCAGGCTGGGCGTGGTCGGCAGCGTGCTCTACGTGGCCGCGCACCCCGACGACGAAAACACCAACTTGCTGGCCTATCTGGCCAACGAGAAGCTGCTGCGCACGGCCTATCTGTCGCTGACGCGCGGGGATGGCGGCCAGAACCTGATCGGCGCCGAGCAGGGCACCGATCTGGGCGTGATCCGGACGCAAGAGCTGCTGGCGGCTCGCCGGGTGGACGGGGCCGAACAGTTCTTCACCCGCGCGCGCGACTTCGGCTACTCGAAGAGTCCCGAGGAGACGCTACGCATCTGGGGTCGGGAGGCGGTGCTGGCGGACGTGGTGTGGGTCATCCGCCGTTTTCGCCCCGACGTCATCGTCACGCGCTTTTCGCCCGAGGTCACGGATACCCACGGGCACCACACCGCCTCCGCGCAGCTCGCCCTCGCGGCGTTCCACGCGGCCGGGGACCCTAACTTCCACCCCGAGCAGCTGAGCGGGGCGGTGACCCCCTGGCAAGCGCGACGCATCTTCTGGAATCGCTCGGCATGGAGCATCAAGCCCGAGGAGGACCTCTCGGACTTCATCAAGCTGGACGTCAATGCCTACAACCCCTTTCTCGGGATCTCCTACGGCGAGATGGCGGCCGAGAGTCGCAGCATGCACAAGAGCCAAGGCTTCGGCGTGGCGCGCGCGCGCGGGCCCATCGTCGAGTATTTCAAGCTCCTGGCCGAGACGGGACCGGTGTCCGCACCCGCCGACGGCGTGCTTGGCGGTCTCGATTTTTCCTGGGCCAGGATGAAGATGAAAGGCCCAGCGGCCATCCGACGCCTGATCGAGAAGGCGCAACGCGAATTCAGCCCGGCGGCGCCGCACAAAGTGATCACCACCTTGTTGGGCATCGACCGGGCGTTGGCCGCGGTGCCGGACGATCTCTGGCGCGCCAAGAAGCAGGCCGAGGTCCGCGATCTGGTGCTGGCGTGTGCGGGGGTATTCGCCGAGGCGACCGCGCCGGACTACCGAGTGACCCCCGGGGGCAGCATCGAGGTGACGGCCGCCGCCATCAACCGCTCGGCCACGAAGATCCAGCTCGCTGACCTCCGCTTCCTGGGCGGCGAGAGCGTGGGCCCGCCGGGTGGCGCTGAGGCTCATGCGCGACAGGCGCTCGGGACCGTGGCGATCAAGCGGACCCTACGCGTGGCGGTCGATGCCCCGCTCGACACGCCGTACTGGCTGGCGCTGCCACCCGAGCCGGGGCTCTTCCGCGTACCAGAGGCGAGGATGATCGGACTGCCGGTAGCCGAACCCTGGCTGCGGGTCGAGCTCAGCTTCGCGGTTGGCGGGCACGCGCTCACCATCACGCGGCCGGTGGTGTTCAAGTGGACGGATCCCGTGGCGGGCGAACGCACTCGACCCGTCGAAGTCACACCCGTGGTTTCGGTGCGGCCGCGGTCCGGGGTGCTGGTATTGCCCAATGGCGAGGCCCGCGCGGTCTCCGTGCGCCTGACCGCTGGCGCCGCCGCGGTGTCGGGTACCCTGCGACTGGAGGCGCCCGCGGGATTCTCCGTTGCTCCGACCGCGGCGCCGTTCACCCTTGCCGACAAGGGGGCGGAGGCCGAGCTAACCTTCCGGGTGCAGGCGGCGCAATCCCCGGCGCAGGGCGGCCCAGCGACCGGGCTTTTGCCCGTGGTGGCGGAGGTGGGGGGCGCGCGATTCGTCCAGGGGGTGGAGCACCTCGAGCACGACCACATCCCCGTGCAAGCCGTACTGATCAGCTCCGAGGTGCGACTGGTTTCGTTCGCGATCGCGCGACAGGGCGGCAAGATTGGCTACATTCCCGGTCCGGGCGACGAGGTCGCGTCTTGCCTGCGCCAGATCGGCTACGAGGTCACTTTGCTGGGCGACGAAGCGCTGACCGGGCTCGCGCCGGGCAGTCGCGCCCTGGCCGGGTTCGACGCCATCGTCGTCGGTGTGCGCGCCTTCAACACCAGCGCGAAGCTGCGCGCGGCGCAACCGGCCCTCATGGCCTACGTGCAAGCCGGCGGCACGCTCGTGGTTCAGTACAACACCAACAACCGCCTCGCCCCTCTGGCGACGCCCATCGGGCCCTTTCCTTTCGAGATCGGAAGCAAAAGGGTGACCGACGAGCAGGCCGGCGTTTCCCTCACGGCGCCCGACCAGCGCCTGCTCAACGTGCCCAACCACATCACCGGCCGCGATTTCGAGGGTTGGATCCAGGAGCGCGGGCTCTACTTCGCCGCGACTTGGGACCCACGCTACCAGACCGTGCTCAGCATGAGCGACCCGGGCGAGCCCCCGCAGGCCGGCGGACTGCTCTGGGCGCGCCACGGCAAGGGCGCCTTCGTCTACACCGGGCTGGCCTTCTTCCGGCAATTGCCGGCGGGCGTGCCCGGGGCCTATCGCCTCTTCGCCAATCTCCTCGCGGCGGGGGGGCCGGGGCCCAATGCCCGATGAACCCCGGTTCCCCCCGGTGCCCCCGCCGGGCGACCCCGCGGGCGACGAGCTGGACGCGGCGCCGCCCTTCCTCGACTGGACCGGTCTCTACCTCATCGTGGCCGCCGCCCTGGTCGTCGAAGTGGCGGCCTTCACCGCCCTCACGCTGATCTACCGATGAGTGCCCTCGACTGGCTGGTTCTCCTCGGCACCCTCGGCGTCATCGTCGGCTATGGGGTTTGGAAAACGCGCGGCCGGCAAGACATGGCGGGCTATTTGCGCGGCGGGCGTCAGGACAAGTGGCACACCATCGGACTCTCGGTCATGGCCACGCAGGCCAGCGCGATCACCTTCTTGTCGACGCCCGGCCAGGCCTACCAGGACGGCATGCGCTTCGTGCAGTTCTACTTTGGGCTGCCCCTGGCCATGATCGTCCTGTCGATCGTCTTCGTCCCGCGCTACTTCCAGCTCCACGTCTACACCGCGTATGAATTCCTCGAGAGCCGCTTCGACCTCAAGACGCGGCAATTGACCGCGTTCCTGTTTCTACTGCAACGCGGGCTTTCCGCCGGCATCACCATCTATGCTCCTGCCATCATTCTGTCCTCGGTGTTGGGATGGCCACTCCGCCTGACGTGCGTCTTCATGGGCGGGATCGTGGTGCTCTACACCACCCTGGGCGGCACGCGGGCGGTCAGCCAGACGCAGAAGCAGCAGATGGTCGTGATGTTGGGCGGCATGGTGCTCGCTTTCATCGTCATCGTCGCGCGCTTGCCGCCCAATCTCTCGTTCCGCAACGCGGTCCATATCGCCGGCAGCCTGGGCAAGCTCAACGTTGTCGACTTTTCCGCCGACCCGACCCGGCGCTACACCTTGTGGTCGGGGCTGCTCGGCGGGTGCTTCCTCGCCATGGCCTACTTTGGCACCGATCAGTCGCAGGTGCAGCGTTACCTTTCGGCGCGTTCCATCGCCGAAAGCCGCCTCGGGCTGCTCTTCAATGGGTTGCTCAAGGTCCCGATGCAGTCTCTCATTCTGTTCGTCGGGACCATGGTGTTCGTATTCTATCAGTTCAACCTGCCACCCATCTTTTTCAACCAAGCCGAGCTGGCGCGCGTGCACGCCACTGCCGCCGATGGCCAGATGCGCGTTCTCGAGCAGGCCCACGCCGTCGCGTTCGAACACAAGCGCGAGGAAATATGGCGTCTGGACCGTGCCCTGGCACGCGGGGACAGTGCGGCGGTTGCCGCGGCGGAAGGCTCGGTGCGCAGGGCCGAGGCCGTATCGGCTTCGCTGCGCGAGCAAGCCCAGCGGGTCATCGCCAGCGCGCTGCCCGACGCCAACCCCAAGGAAGCGGACTACGTCTTTCTGACCTTCGTCGTGCGCAACCTTCCCCGCGGGGTGGTTGGGTTGCTGCTCGCCGTGATCCTGTGCGCCGCCATGTCGGCCGTGGCCGGCGAGCTGTCCGCGCTGGCTTCGACCACACTGGTCGACATCTACCGGCGCAGCCTGCGCAAGCAGGCGAGCGACGCCCACTACGTTCGTGCGGCCAGGTTGTTCACCGTCGGTTGGGGCGTGCTGGCCATCCTGTTCGCGACCTTCGCCTCCCTCATCGACAACCTCATCCAGGCCGTGAACATTCTCGGCTCTCTTTTCTACGGCACCGTGCTCGGCATCTTTCTCGTGGCGTTCTTTCTGCGCCGCGTGCGAGGCACCGCCGTGTTTCTCGCCGCGATTGTCTCCGAGAGCCTGGTTGTCTGGGTGTTCCTGCGCACCGGCGTGAGCTTTCTCTGGTACAACGTCATCGGTTGCCTGGCGGTGCTCGGGCTTTCCGCCCTAATGAGCTACGGTCGGCCCGTGGCCTCATCCCGATAGGCGACGTCTCGCTTTCGGCGTCGGCGCATCTCGCTCGCGTACTCGCGGCCGAGGGTTTCCTTGTTCTGCTTGGCCCACTCTGACAGCCGGATGGTGCCGGTCGCGGGCGCCTTGCTTTCGAGCAGCCCGGCCATGAGGGCGGTGATCTCTTCCTTGGTCAGGAAGACGTCGCGCTTGAGCAGCCCGACCAGGCGCCCCGCCAGCAGCCCGAGGGCGGGCGGCACGGACATCATGGGCCGGGGCTTCCCGATGATCTGGCCCAGCGTCGCTACCAATTCGCGGAGGGTGAACGACTCCGGGCCGACGGCGTCGACGGTGCGGCAACCTTCGGCTTGCCCTTCCGCGATGGCCAGGGCGGCGAAGTCCTCGACGTGGATCGGGCGCAGGCCGTGGTTGCCGCCCCCAAAGAGACCAAACACGGGCATGCGGCGCAACGACCAGGCGATGTTGTTGATGAGAATGTCCTCGCCGCCAAAGAGGACGGCCGGGCGCAGGATGCTGTGGGGAATTCCCGTCTCGCGCAGCGCCGCCTCCAGGCGCGCCTTGCCCGCGAAATAGGGCAGCTTCGATTCCGGCGACGGATTCGTGATGCTCACGTGCACGATGCGCTCGACGCCGGCCGCTTTCGCTGCTGCGAATAGCTCCTGCGTGTTCTTGACCGCCGCCGCGTGCGTGAAGTCGCGGTGGTCGAAGCGCACCCAGTAGGTGTTGTACAGGACCGTCGCGCCCTCGAGGCTGGCCACCAGCGCCGCGCGATCCGCGAAGGCCAGCGGCGCGACGCGGATCCTTCCCCCGAATTCGTTCGGCCGGTCAGGCGAATTGGTCAGGGTCGCCACCTCGCATCCGCGCGCGAGCAGCCCACGCGCGATGTACTTGCCCGAATAGCCGAACGCGCCCGTGACCACGTGTAGGTTACTCATGAGGATTGTTTCCAAGCTTACTCTCTCCCCGCGCGCATCGCACAGCACCCCGGCGGTGAGATCTTCGCCCGCGCCCGGTTTCTTGGTAGAAATCGCCATGCCCGAGCGAGCTTCCTGGGACGAGTACTTCATGAACATCGCGAGCGTGGTCGCGTCGCGGTCGACCTGTCCGCGCAAGTTCGTGGGCGCGGTCATCGTGCGCGAGAAGACCATCCTGTCGACGGGCTACAACGGCTCGATTCGTGGCATGCCCCACTGCTCGGAGGTCGGCCACATGATGGAGAACGACCACTGCGTGGCCACCATCCACGCCGAGAGTAACGCGATCCTGCAGGCGGCCAAGAACGGCGTGATGATCGACGGCGGCACCCTCTACGTGACGGCCAGCCCGTGCTGGAATTGCTTCAAGCAGATTGCGAATTGCGGGATCCGCCGTGTCGTCTACGGTGAGTTTTACCGCGATGAACGCATCTTCGAGGTGGCCCAGCGCCTGAACATCGAGTTGGTGCACCTACACGTCGTTCCGGCGGCCACTCCCGGCTAAATTCGAATCCGCAGTTGACAGGTCCGTATTTGCGGCTAACCCTAGACAGACATGCTGCGGTTGCTGTTGATGCTGCTGGCCATCACGGGCAGCGCTCAAGCCGCGGGGGCTGACGAGGGCGCCCCGGGAAGAGCGGCGTCCACCGATAGCGGGGAGGCGGCGAAGCCGTCGAGCGGGGCGAAGTCGGAAAAGCGCCTGGCCATGCACCGGGGCAAGCACAAGGGCAGGATGCTCGGCTGGCCGGTGCCGGAGAAGGCTTTGCTGGCCGCGCCGGCGCCGCAGCCATCGGGCGACCTTCGCATCTATTCCATCAACTACAAGGACGAAGCCGACGTCAACATCTTCAACGCCGACGGCTCGTTCGACGTCAAAGCGCTCGCCGAGATCAACCACATCTTCAAGTGCCGGCGCAGCGGCCTCGAACACGACATCGACACGCGTCTCGTGACGATCCTATCGCACATTTACGATCACTTTGGCGGCAAGCGCATCGAGTTGCTCTCGGGATACCGTTTCCAGCGCCGCACCACCAGCAATCACTTCCACGGCACCGCCGCGGACATTCGCATCCCCGGTGTCAACCCGCGCAAGATTCGCTCGTACGTCGAATCGCTCGACGCGGGCGGCATGGGCGTGGGCTGGTATCCGCGCGTGGGCTTCGTGCACGTCGACGTGAGGCCGCCGCCGAGCTACCGCTGGATCGACTACTCGCGCTCGAATCCGGATGATCGCGGCCGGCAGCTTCCGCGCGGTTTCAAGCGCAGTGATCCGGAATCCTGAGCCGCGGCGCACCCTGCGCCCCCGCCTCGTTTCTTGATCTCTGGGCGCCACTCCCGTAGTTTGGGGCGGGGAAAGCCAGTGCTTTCCGAAGTACCATGTCCGCAAAACAACTAGATCTTCTCGACGACAACGGCAAGGCGCCAGCGACGACAACCAAGCGCGGCAAGGGCGGCGGCGGGGCCGGGCGCGGTGGCAGCGGCGGCAACGGTGGGAGGCCACCCGAGCCGGCCGAGGCCTCGCTGGTCGAGGAAGCCCAGCGCCGCTACTTGAACTACGCGGTCAGCGTCATCACCGCGCGGGCACTGCCCGACGTGCGCGACGGACTCAAGCCCGTGCAGCGGCGGATTCTGTACGCCATGCACAGCGATTTGCACTTGTATCCTGACGCCAAGTTCCGCAAGTGCGCGAATATCGTGGGCACGGTCCTCGGTAAGTACCACCCGCACGGCGACACCGCATGCTACGAGGCCATGGTCCGCATGGCCCAAGATTTCTCGGTGCGCTACCTCCTGGTCGAGGGGCACGGCAACTTCGG
>PNBO01000130.1:18420-21320 GCA_003136095.1 Myxococcales bacterium | reverse complement strand
TGCGCTGGCATCGCGGTCGGCATGGCGACCAACATTCCGCCGCACAATCTGTCCGAGGTCTGCCAGGCCGCGATCGCGCTGCTCGACGATCCCAAGCTGGAAGGCAAGGATCTGCTCAAGCACATCAAGGGCCCGGACTTTCCCACCGGTGGGCTGTGCACCAACTCGAAGAAGGATCTGCGCGAAATCTACGAAACCGGGCAGGGGCCCATTCACCTGCGCGGCGAGTGGAAGATGGAGGACGCCAAGCGCGGCGGACCCCTCATCGTCGTGACGTCGATACCGTACAATGTCAGCAAGGCGGATCTGGTCGAGCGCATTGCCGAGGTCATCATCGGCAAGAAGCTGCCCATGCTGGTCGACGTGCGCGACGAATCGACCAGCGAGGTGCGCATCGTGCTCGAGCTCAGGCCGGGTGCCGATTCGGCGCTGGTGATGGCGTATCTCTACAAGCACACCCCGCTCGCGCTTTCCTTTCACGTCAACATGACGTGCCTGGTGCCCACGCAGAACCGCGAGGTCGCGGGGCCCATGCGGCTGAACCTGCGTTCGATCCTGAGCGAGTTCCTGGATTTCCGCGTCGAGGTCGTCACCCGGCGCTTCGAGTTCGAGCTGGCCGCGCTCAAGAAGCGCATCCACATCCTGCAAGGCTTCGCCATTATCTTCGATGCCCTCGACGAAGCCATCCGCATCATTCGCAAGTCGGACGGTAAAGCCGACGCAGCCGCGAAGCTGATGAAACGCTTCGGCCTCGACGACGAGCAGACCGACGCCATTCTCGAGCTCAAGCTCTACAAGCTGGCGCGGCTCGAGATCCAGCTCATCGTCGAGGAACTGGCGGCCAAGCGCGCGCGCGCCAAGGAGATCGAGACCATCCTCAAGGACGAGCGCAAGCTGCGCAAGGTCATCCGCAGCGAATTGCAGGAGATCGCCGAGAAATTCGCCGACAAGCGGCGCACCAAGATCGGCGGGGCCGGTGCCGACGACGTCGAGTTCGTTGCCGAGGACTTCATCGTCGACGAGGAAGTCACCGTCGTCCTGTCGCGCGACGGCTGGCTCAAGCGCGTGCGCGAGGTCAAGGATCTCTCGGCCACGCGCCTGCGCGAGGGGGACGTGGTGCTGGCCGCCCTGCGCGGCTCGACCAAGGATTCGCTGGCCATCTTCTCGAACCTCGGCAGCTGCTACGTCATTCGCATCAACGACGTGCCAGCCTCGACCGGCTACGGCGAGCCGGTGCAGAAGCTGCTCAACTTCCGCGACGGCGAGCGCGTCGTCGCCGGCCTGGTCACCTCGGGCAACGGACCTTCGGCAATTCCCGCGGGAACACTCGCCATCGCGCTCACGCGCAAGGGGTTCGGCTTCCGTTTCAATCTCGATCCGCACCGCGAGCTGTCGACGCGCGCCGGCCGGCGCTTCGCCAAGCCCGCCGAGGGCGACGAAGTCGTCGGCGTCCTGCCCGTGGCGCCGAAGGACATCCTGTGCATTGTCACCGCCGCGGCCCGCGCCCTGGTCTGCGCGGCAGCCGAGGCCGCGGAGCTCGCCAACCCCGGCCGCGGCGTGACGATGATCAAGGTGGGTGACGACGACGTGATTGGTTTCGCGCTTGGCAAGCCCAAGGAAGCTGACGTGCTCATTGCCGAACTGGAGAGTGGCAAGAAGATCGCCGTCGGCCCCGGCCGCTACCACGTGAGTGGGCGCGGCGGTCGTGGCCACGTCCTGGCCCGCAAGGCGAGGGTGGTGCGCGTGCACGTCCCGATCGAGGTGCCCTCCGAGCTGCCCAAGTTGGTGAACTGAGATGACCCCACCCGAAGCGTCCTACACCTCGGAGCACATCACGGTGCTCAAGGGCCTCGAGCCGGTGCGCCGGCGGCCCGGTATGTACATTGGCGGCACCGACACCAAGGGCTACCACCACTTGTTGTGGGAAGTCGTCGACAACTGCGTCGACGAGGTCATCAACGGCTACGCCACGCACATCGACGTGACCCTGCACAAGGATCACCGGTCGGTCACCGTGTCGGACAACGGGCGCGGCATCCCGGTCGACATCAAGAAGGAATTCAAGAAATCCGCCCTCGAGCTCGTGCTCACCGTGCTCCACGCCGGTGGCAAGTTCTCCGGCGGCCAGTACCAGTATTCGGGCGGCCTGCACGGCGTGGGGGCGTCGGTGGTGAACGCCCTCTCCGAGGAAATGATCGCGCGCGTGAAACGCGACGGCCACGAGTGGGAACAGCGCTACACGCGTGGCGAGGTCGCCAGCAAGCTCACCAAGATGGGTGCGGCCCGCGGCACCGGCACGTCGATCTTCTTCCGCCCCGACTCTCAGATCTTCGGCAAGCAGGATTTCTCGACCGACACCATCCGTTTCCGCCTGGAGGCCAAGACCTTCTTGCACAGGGGCCTGAAGATCACCTTCCGCGACGAGGCCGCGGGGACGTCCGAGGTCTTGCAGCACGACGGCGGTATCGCCGACTTTCTGACCAAGATTGTCACCGACCGGGGCAAGGCGCCGACCACGCCGCAGGCGTTCTACTTCCAGCGGGAAGACGGCATACGTATCGAGGCCGCCTTGCTGTGGACGGAATCACACGAAGAAACCCTGCGCTCGTACGTGAACGGCATTCCCACCACGCAAGGCGGGCTGCACGAGCAGGGACTCCGGCAAGCCATCGTTAAGGCGGTGCGCTCGTTCATCGACGCCTCCAGCCTGGCGCCCAAGAACCTCAATCTCACCGCCGAGGACATTCGCGAGGGCATCGTCGGCGTGCTGTCCATCTACCTGCACGAGCCGCAGTTCCAGGGCCAGACGAAAGAGCGCCTGGGCAACCCCGAGGCGGCGCAGTTGGTCGATTCCGCCATCCGGCCGGCGCTGGAGACCTTCCTGCTCGAAAACCGGACCT
>PNBO01000130.1:4484-18361 GCA_003136095.1 Myxococcales bacterium | reverse complement strand
CGCCGCTATCAGGCCATTCTTCCCTTGCGCGGCAAGGTGCTCAACGCCGAGCAGGCCTCGCTGCAGAAGGTGCTCTCGAACAAGGAGCTACAGGACGTGGTGTCGGCGCTTGGCTGCGGCGTGGGCGAGGCCTTCAACCTGGAACGGCTGCGCTACCACAAGGTCATCTTCCTGATGGACGCCGATTCCGACGGCCACCACATCGCGACGCTGCTTCTCACCTTCTTCTATCGTCACTTGCGACCTCTCATCGAGCACGGGCATGTGTACCTGGCGCAGCCGCCACTCTTCCGCATCGACCACGGCAAGGAAACCTTCTGGGCCCTCGACGAGGCCGATCGCGACCGCATCATCGCCACCCTGCCCAAGAACGCGCATCCCGACATCATGCGGTTCAAGGGCCTCGGCGAAATGCAGCCCGAGGAGCTCAAGCGCACGACGCTGGATCCGGGCAGTCGGCGCCTCCTGCGCGTGACCGTGACCGACATTGCCGAGGCCGATCGCATCCTCAACGACCTCATGGGCAAGGACGTCGAAGCCCGCTTCAACTTCATCATGGAACGTGCGGCCCAGGCGGACCTGGATCTGTAGCCGACGTCCCAACGCGAGACATGTCTGGGGAATGAACCACAGAGGACACAGAGAACACAGAGACGGACCAGAAGAAAGGGATCGGGTTCGGATCCGGAAAACCCAACCCCCTCCGGCTCCGTGTCCTCCGTGTTCTCTGTGGTGAAAACACCGGCTCGGCGCTTGCGCCTTCGCGGAGCGTTGCTCAGAGTGGCGTCCCGGCCTCGATGAACGTCGGGGCGTTGTGGTGGCGGACGCCGGGCTTGGCCGCCTCCGCGCAGGCGCGTTTGAAGGCGGGGCCGACGCGCTCCCACAGCTTCTCTTCCACATCGAAAGGCAGGCCGCGGCGGAAGCCGTTGAAGGTCGCGGTGGCGACTGGCCTGCCGCTGACGGCGCTGCGAATGGTGACGGTGGCGACGGCGTGCTCCGGAGTGGTGTCCTTGATCTTCCCGTGAACGTAGACCGCCAAGTCCAGGGCCGCGCCCATGTCGCGGTACTGGGTGGGGTTGTCCTGCGGTTTGAGCGTCGAGTTGACCTTCAGGCCCCTCTCGACGAGTACCTTGATGACGTGCTTGCGCAACGGCTCGGAGTCGTCTCCCTCGAAGGTAAGCACGGCGATCTTGGCATCCGCCAGCGCGGCTTCCTCCGACCCGGATTTCCCCGCCCCTCGCGTGGCGGACTTGGACGACGCCTTGGACTTGGCGCTCGCCTTGGTCGGGTTCTTCGAGCGGCGAGACGCGCCCTCGACCGGAGCAGCCATGCCAAGTAGCGCGACCAAGGCAACCAACGCAGGCAACAACCTGCGCGGCAAGAAACCCGCGGAGGCGATGGGTGAGATTGGACGACCGAGGGCGTGATGCAACAACATGGCCTATTATTTAACCCCATTCGGGCCCGATGCGCGAAGAGCATTCTTGCCAGGCGGCTATCGGCCCAGCCCCGCTGCAACGCGCTAACGCGACGCAGCGCCTAGCGCCGGCCGTGCCCACCGCCACCGAAGTGGCCGCCGCCAAAGTGCGCGCCCCCGCCGCCGCCACCCGTGCGCGGGGCGGGGGCCGAGTAGTTGTGCGGGGCCGGGGCGGAGTAGTTGCGCGGCGCGGAGCCGCCTCCTGGCGTTGGGGCATAGCCGCCGCGTGGCGTCATGGGCGCCGCACGATTCATTCCCGGCCCGGGTCCCTGCGGCGCCATGGGCGCCCCGCGATACCCGCCTGGCGCGCCCACTCCCCCATGGGGCGCTGTCATCGGAGCACCTCGCATGGTGCGGCCCGCCCCGTGCCACGCCGCCCCCGAGCGCGCCATCGGGCGCGGGACCGAGGTGATCCTGGGAGCCACGGCGTGGTTGCGGAAGAACGCACCGCGGGAGTAGTAGGTCGGATAGTGGTGACGATAGTAGAAGTGATAGAAGGGCCAGTAGGTCCAGAAGAACGGGTCGTAGGGGCCTTCCCAGTAGAACCACGGACCGACGGTGGCGAAGAGGGGCGACCAGGGCCGCCAGAAGTGCCGGTGTGGGCCGATCATGAAGCACCACCCGCCGCCGTAGACACCGAGGATGGGGTGGGCGCCGTAGTAGCTGTAGGTGTCGCCGGCGTAGCCGAAGTCGGTCGGGTCGCCGATGAAGTAGTAGCAGCCGTTCTGGAAACTAAAGAGGCGCAGATCGAAGGGCGGATAGCCGTGCATGTGCCGGCCGGCGGTGCCGTCCCACGTGACACCAGGCTCGACCCGGCTGTCGACGGGGTGCGGGCCCTCGAAACAGTAGCCTCCCCCTTGCGCCTGGACGGGCGGACCGTCGACGTAGGGCGGAATCGGCGGGGCCGGGCCTTCGTCCTCGGGTGCGGCCGGCGTCGCATAGTCGGCTGGCATGGCCTCCGCCGGACCATTCTGCGCGGCCACGGCGCTCTCGGGAGCCCCGGCGCGGTATTCCTCCTGCGCCCGTGCGCTGCGTCCCGCCAATGTTGGCAGGGCGGCGGCGAACAGTATTGCCATCGAAAGAGCTGTGCGCGACATTTTCATCCCCTGCTGAAGTTCGTCCTGCATCGTTATCGGAGCAAGACCGGAGCCAACCTAAAAAGATGGCAACCTCTTGTTTTTCCTTAGGTCTGCGCCATCTGGCGCGAGCCGATGTGGCGCTGTCACTCGCTCCGGTGTGAATGTGCTTCACGGCACGGTCCGGGCGATGCAAACTGGCCCCTCGAAATGGGAACCCTGGGAGGGTTCCCAAACCCTCCCGCGATGGTGCGCCACGCGCAGCGCTGGCAGATCCTGCGGGCTCCCCACGCGACACATTCCAAGGGAACAAGCCAATGTCGATTGAAACCCAGCTCCAGGACCTGCTCAAGGAAGCCATGCGGAACAGGGACGCCCGCACTGCGGACTGCGTCCGGATGATCAAGACCAAACACATGGAGCGGCGGACCGCGGCCGGTTTCAAGGGAGCGCTCGACGATGCCCTGTGGCTCGAGGTGATCGCGGCCTACCAGAAGCAACTGCGCAAGGCGCGCGAGGAATACGCGGGGCTCGGCGAGCGCGGGGCCGAGAATTTGCCGCAGCTCGATTTCGAGATCGAGGTGTGCGGTCGCTTTCTGCCCAAGCTGGCCGGCGAGGACGAGGTGCGCGGCGTGGTCAAGGAGGCGATTGCCCGCCTGGCGGTGAGCGACCTCAAGCAGGCCGGCAAGGTGCTGGGCGATATCATGAAGACCAACAAGGGCAAGTTCGATCCCGCGATGGTCAAGCGCCTGCTCGAGGCGGAGCTGGCGCCGAAGTAGGGGACGTACGCCCGGCGCGGCCCCTCACCGCCGAGCTTCGCTCGGCTGCCTCTCCCCGCGTTGCGGGGCGAGGCTTTCAGTGGGGTTCGCGATGCGCAGCGCGGTCAGGATCATGCGGGTCGCGGGGGATTGGTTGAGCGTGTAGAAGTGGATGCCGGGCGCCCCGCCGGCGATGAGGCCGATGCACTGGGCGGTGGCCTGGGCTAGGCCGAGCTGCATGGTCGCGACGGGGTCGCCACGGCGGCGGTCGAGCTCGGAGAGCAGGAGCGGTGGCATGCTGGCGCCGCACATGCGGGTAATGCGTTCGATCTGGGCGGCGTCGGTGATGGGCATGATGCCGGGGATGATGGGGATGGTGATGCCGGCCCGGCGCGCGCGCGCGACGAAGTTGAAGTAGTGCCGGTTGTCGAAGAAGAGCTGCGTGATGATGAAGTCGATGCCCGCCTTCACCTTCGTCACCAGGTGCTCCATGTCGCGGTCGAGGTCGCGGCACTGCGGATGCCCCTCGGGATAGCCGGCGCCGGCCAAGCACAGGCGGCTGCCGTGGCGCTGGCGAATGAAGGTGACCAGGTCCGAGGCGTGCGCGAAGCCGCCCGGCGGCGCCGCGAAGTCCTGCTCGTCGGCTGGCGGATCCCCGCGCAAGGGAATCATGTTCTCGATGCCGGCGTCGACGAGGCGGTCGACGAGGGTGGCGATCTCATCGCGGGTCGTGGCCACCGCGGTCAGATGGGCCATGGCGCGCATGCCTTCTTCCCGCTGGATGCGCGTGACCAGATCGACGGTGCGGTCGCGTGTCGAGCCGCCCGCGCCGTGGGTCACCGAGACGAAATCCGGGGACAGATCCTTGAGGTCGTGGACCGCGCGCGCCAGGTTGGCCGCGCCGGCTTCCGTCTTTGGCGGGAAGAACTCGAAGGAAAAGAGCGGCTTGCCGGTGGCAAAAAGGGCGGAGATCTTCATGGGCGCAGGCAGTCCTAGCGCGTCCGGGGCTGCGCCGACAAGTCGTTCGAGCGTCACACGTAACCTTCCCAACTATCGCCCCATGAATATTTCCCCTAATATCGCTGCCCCTACCGGGCAATACCCATGACAAACACGACTCGCGCCTTCCGTTCCGCCCTCCGGTTCGCCGCCATGCTTTGCACCATCGCCCTCGGCACCCTCGGCTGTTCGAAGATGCGCCCCGCCGAACCCCTCGTTCCCGTGTCCCAACGCGCGGCAGGCGTGCCCGCGCCGGACATCGACCAGCTCCTGGCGCAGATGACCCTCGAGGAGAAGGTCGGCCAAATGACCCAGGTCTCACGCGTCGAGCTGCACGGGGCGGAGGTGCGCGAGGTGTACCTGGGCTCGGTGCTCAACGGTGGCAACGATCTCCTCAGCCCCAACACGCCGTCGGCCTGGGCCGACGCCATCGACCGCTTGCAGATGCAGGCCCTCGGCACTCGCCTCGGCATCCCGATGATCTACGGCGTGGACGCCGTGCACGGCCACGCCGAGCTCCGCGGGGCCACGGTCTTCCCGCACAACATCGGCCTGGGCGCCACCCGCAACCCCGAGCTGATCGAGAAGGTGGGGCGCATCGCCGCGCTCGAGATCGCCGCGACCGGCGTTCGCTGGACCTTCGCTCCGTGCATCGCGGTGCCACGCGACGAGCGCTGGGGCCGCACTTACGAGGGCTTCGGCGAGACCCCCGAGCTGGCCAGCATGTTCGCGCCGGCGATGGTCAAGGGTCTGCAGGGTGAGAAGCTGGGCGACCCCAAGTCGGTTATCGCCTGCGCCAAGCACTTTGTCGCCGACGGCGGCACCGACAAGGGCATCGACCAGGGCGACGCCAAGATCTCGGAACAAGAGCTGCGCGCCATTCACTTGCCCGGCTACGCCGCCGCGGTCAAGGCCGGCGTGGGTAGCGTGATGGTCTCGTACTCTGCCTGGAACGGCCAACGCTTGCACGGTCAGAAATTCCTGATCACCGACGTGCTCAAGGGCGAGCTGGGCTTCCAGGGCTTCGTGGTTTCCGACTGGGAAGGCATCGAGCAGATGAGCACCAGCTACAAGGAAAACGTGGCCAACGCCATCAACGCCGGCGTCGACATGGCCATGACCGCGAAGAACTACCGGCAGTTCATCCGCACCATGAAGTCGCTGGTCAACGCGAACCGCATTTCCATGTCGCGCATCGACGATGCCGTCCGCCGCATCTTGCGCGTGAAGGCCGCCGCGGGCGTGTGGGAGCACCCCATGGCCAGCCGCCAGCTCGCGGCCGAGTTCGGCTCGCCCGAGCACCGGGTGATTGCGCGCGATGCCGTCCGCCAGAGCATGGTCGTGCTCAAAAACGACAAGAATGTCCTGCCGCTCAACAAGTCCGCGAAGGTGAGCATCGCGGGCTCCAAGGCCAACGACATGGGCTCCCAGTGCGGCGGCTGGACCGTGGGCTGGCAGGGGACGACCGGGGCGGTGACGCCGGGAACCACCATCCAGCGCGCCATCGAACGCGCAGTTGCTGGCAAGGGGGCGGTTTCGAGCTCGCGCGACGCCGATGTCGTGGTCGTGGTGGTCGGCGAAACGCCCTACGCGGAGAGCGCGGGCGACAACCCGAAACCGTTCCTCTCGGGCACGGACCGTGGCGCCATCGAGAGCGCCCGCAAGTCGGGCAAGCCGGTGGTCACCGTGCTCATCACCGGCCGGCCGCTCGTCATCGGCGATTGGCTATCGTTCACCGACGCGCTGGTCGTGGCGTGGCTGCCCGGCACCGAGGGTGAGGGCGTGGCCGACGTGCTCTTCGGCGACTACAAGCCCACGGGCAAATTGCCGCACTCATTCCCGCGGTCCTTGGCTCAGATCCCCATCAACCAAGGCGACGCCAAGTACGATCCACTGTTCCCGTATGGTTTTGGGTTGAGCTACTGATCAGGGGCGAAGGAGGGCCAGAGGCGGAGGAGAGCGCGGAGCCAACGGTAGCAGGCTTGCCTGCTACCTGAACATTCGGATAGTCTTGGACCATGCTCATCAGCGTCCTCCTGATTGCCGTGGTCGCGCTGGCCATCGGGACTGTCGTCGGTTGGCTGCTGTCGGCCGGGCGCGAGCGGACGCGGGGCGAGGCCAGGTTGCGCGAGATCGAGGGAACGGCGCGGGCCGGCCAGGCCACCGCCGAGGAACTGCGTCGCTCGCTCGGCGTGGCCGAGGATCGTGCGCAGACTCTGGCGCGGGAGCTGTCCGAAGCGCGGCGGGCACAAGCCATCGCCGAGACCCAGAACACGGAGCTACGCCGCTCGCTGGACGAACAGAAGGCCCTGCTCGATAGCGCTGAGGAGAAGCTGACCGATACCTTCCGCGCCCTGGCTGCGCAAGCCCTGGCGGCCAACAACCAGGGATTCCTGACCCTGGCAGCCGAGAAACTCGGCGCGGCCCGCAAGGAGTCCGATGACAGCCTGGCCGCGCGGCAGACAGCCATCGACGGGATGCTCAAGCCGGTCAAGGAATCGCTCGATCGCGTGGACAACAAGATCCAGGAGATCGAGCGCGAGCGTGGGCAGGCCTACAGCCGCTTGACCGAGCTGGTGGGCAGCCTCCGCGAGTCGCAGACCAAACTGTCCTCGGAAACCGGCAATCTGGTGCGGGCCCTGCGCGCGCCCGCGGTGCGCGGCCGCTGGGGCGAGATCCAGCTCAAGCGTGTGGTCGAGCTGGCCGGCATGATCGAGCACTGCGATTTCGTCCAGCAGGAGACTCTCGCCGGCGACGACGGCCGGCTGCGGCCGGACATGATCGTGAAGCTGCCCGGCGGCCGTGAAGTGGTGGTCGACGCCAAGGTTCCGCTCGAAGCGTACCTTGCCGCGCTCGAGGCGGAGAGCGAGGAGGTGCGCGGTGAGCAGTTGCTCCGGCACGCGGCGCAGATCCACGCCCACATCCTCAAGCTCTCAGCCAAAGGCTATTGGGCCGAGCTACCGTGCACCCCGGAGTTCGTCGTCATGTTCCTGCCCAACGAAGCCATGTACAGCGCGGCCCTGCAGGTGCAGCCCACGCTGATCGAGGAAGGCGTGGCCAAGAAGGTACTCATCGCGACGCCGACCACACTGATCGCTCTGTTGCTTACCGCCCACTACGGTTGGCATCAAGAACGGTTGGCCGAAAATGCGCAGGCCATCAGCGAGCAGGGCCGCGAGCTCCATTCGCGGCTGGCCAGCATGTTCGATCACTGGTCCAAGGTGGGGGCCGCGCTTGGCAAGGCGACGGACAGCTACAACCAGGCGGTGGGCTCCTTCGAGCGGAAGGTGCGGCCAGCCGTGCGAAAGCTCGAGGACATGGGCGCGGGGAGCGAGAAGTCAGTCGTCGTGCTGGAGCCGATCGAAGCACGGCCGCGCGTGCTGACGACCGAGGAGGCCCCCCCACCATCCCTGCCCGGCGACGGGGATTGACGCACCAGGGGAATTGAAAACTTCCAACCTTGCGGTAAGTGAAGCCACGAAAAACAGAAGGAGCGATTCATGACTTTCCGAAAAACCGCGCGGCTTGGGGTTGCAATTGGCGCCGTGGCGTACCTCGCCACCGCCTGCGCGACCAAGACGCAGTCCGGGGCGCTCATCGGCGCCGGGGCCGGCGGTCTGGCGGGCGCCGGCGTGGGGGCGGCGTTCGGTGGCGGCAAGGGCGCCCTGGTCGGCGGCGCGGTCGGCGCGGCGGCGGGCGCGGGTGCGGGCGCGCTCATTGGGAACTACATGGACAAACAGGAAAAGGCGCTCAAGCAGGTCAAGGGCGCCAACGTCGAGCGCCAAGGCGACCAGCTCATCGTCAAGTTCAACTCGGCGATCCTCTTCGACACCGGCAAGTCCAAGCTCAAGCCCGCCTCGAAGCAGGATCTCGCCGAGTTCGCCAAGGTGCTCAAGGAATACAAGGACACCGATCTCGTCGTCGAGGGCCACACCGACAGCAAGGGCAAGAAGGCGCTCAACAAAAAGCTGTCCCTGGCCCGCGCGAAAGCGGTCACCGCGCTGTTGGAAGCCGAGGGCGTGGCGCCCGGCCGCATGGATGCTTTGGGCTTGGCCGACGAGAAGCCGGTCGCTTCCAATGCCAACGAGGCCGGCCGCGCGCAAAACCGGCGCGTGCAGATCCAGATCACGGCCAACGAGCAGCTAGCCCGGCAGTCCGCGGCCGCGCAGTAGCCCGCACCCGTGGCCGCCGCGAAGAAGTAGGGGCGCGGTTCATTACACCCCGGTGCCAGGGGGAGGCGCGCTCTCGACGCTGGGCTTGGGCACCACCGGCATCGTGCGGCTGAGCAGGTGCTGGCGAACCGTGCGGACGTGATCGCGGAGCACGAAGAGCTGCTCGGCGTACGACACGGGCATCTTGAGCTCGTTGACCGACTTTTCGATGGCCTCGAGGCGCTGAGTGATGCTCTCGCGTTGCTCGGGAACGATCCCTCTCAAGATCTGGCGCTCGACGGCCATCAAGGCGCCGTACCACTTGTAGATGCGACTGCGCATCAGCCAGCGGTAGGCGGTGGGCACGAAACGCGAGGCGGGGACCAGAATGACGAGGAGCGGAACGATGACCACGATCAGGCGATCGATAAGGTTGGCCAGCCAGAACGGTAGCTTCTTGTAGAGGAACTTGCCGCCCGACTTGTAATAGCGCTCGGCATCCGGACTGATGGGGAAATCACGGGCCAGTGGGGCCGGGAACTCGCCGGCGGTGCGAAATAGCCCGGGACCGCCATGGATCTCGCGGGCGGCGCCGATGAGCAGGTCCGAGAGCGCGGGGTGCAGGTGGTTGCGCGCGACCAGCTCGACCGTGGGGCCGACCAGCGTCACCGTGCGCGGCGGCTCGTTCTTGCCGAGGTCGTAGGCGCCCTCGGGCAGCGTCATCTTGGACAAGAAGCGGAACTTGCGCAGGTAGCCCTCGGCCTGGCGGAAGCTCGCAATCTCGATCTCGTCGTTGTCGCGCAGCTTGCGCATCACTTCGCGGGTCACCGAATCGCCCATCATGAACGCGGCGTCGATCGTGCCGGCGAGAAGCTCGTTGGCGGCTTCGTCACCCTCCAGCTCGTGCAACACCGTGGGCGGCTTGGCCATGTCGTTGGCCTCGAGCAGCTTGAGGGCGAGCATGCGGGCGCCGCTGCCCTCGGGCCCGACGGCGATCCGTTTGCCCCGCAGCTGCGACAGCATATCGACCGGCTCCCCTTTCCCTTGCCGGTAGTAGACCATCAGGGGCTGGGCGAAGAGGGTGCCCAAGGAGAAGAGATGGGAGATGTCGACCCCGTCGGTGAGGCCGCCCTGCACGAATGCGACGTCGGCCTTCACCTTCGGATTGGCGAGCTGGCGCAGATTGTCGAGCGCGCCGTGCGAGGGCAGCACGATTACCTTCACGCCCAGCTTCTCGATGATCTTCTTGTACTTCTCGGCCTGGTTGCGAAACCCGCTGCCTTCCGGGCCGCTCAAGATCCGGATGGTGTTGGGCGGGGGAGAGACCAGCCTTTGCGTGAGTAGGATCCCGGCCGCGAGCAAGGCGAGAAGCGGCAGCCACAGGTAGAAAATGGCCCGTCCGGAAAGCAAGGCCGAGCGCGACAGGGGCGACGGTTGCGGGGTCTGAGGCGTGCGCTTATTCATGGGGTCCTTCCTTCGCGCGAGCCGTCCATAGGTGACGCGCGGGCGCCGCGCGGCGGTGATTCTACACGGATTCGTCGAGCGCGGACCGGAGCGCGTCTTCGACCCGCGCATCGAATGCGACCAGGATGACGCGTTTGATCCCGGAGCAGGTGGGCAGGATTTCTCGAATCGTCCGCACGGCGAGGCGCGCGGCACGCTCGACGGGAAAATGGTACACGCCGCAACTGATGGCCGGGAACGCGATGGATGAGAGCTCGTGCTCCTGGGCCAGTCGGAGCGCGGTGGAATAGCAGGAGGCGAGCAGTCGGTCCTCGTCGAAGGTTCCGCCATGCCAGACCGGACCCACGGCGTGAATCACGAAACGCGCCGGCAGGTCATGGCCGCGCGTGATCTTCGCATCGCCGGTGGCGCAGCCGCCGAGCGTGCGGCAGTCCGCGAGCAGGCCCAGCCCCGCCGCGCGATGGATGGCCCCGTCCACGCCGCCTCCGCCGAGGAGCGAGGTGTTGGCGGCATTGACGATGGCGTCGACATCCAGCTTGGTGATGTCGGCGCGGATGACTTCGATGGCAGCTTGGAAGTTGGGCATGAGTCTTGAGGGGGCTATCCTGCCGGCAAAGCCCGCTGTTCCGGCCGCTCTTCGGCTTCTCGCGCTTCCTCGCCGAAGACCTGGGCAATTGCGCGATCCGTGGCCTCGGCCAGCCACTTGCGGAGGGTCCCGTCGAGCTCCAGGAATTCGGGCCACAGGGTCTCGTCGACGAAGGGCTTGGAAACCTTCAGCATGACGGTGTTTCGCCGCTGGCGGGGGTATCGGTAGGGCGTAAGGCCGTAGCGTCGAGCCAGTGCGACGAACAGCCGGCGCGACCAGGTGTCCACCATCGAGAAATGGTACTCGACGGGAGGCGCCTGCTTCCCCAGGTCGTGCAGGCGTGCTTGCAGAACGCGCATCGCGTTCGCGGCCGCTTCCCGTTCGCCGGGCGTCGTGGCGCCTCCGTGCAGGGCCTCTACCCGACGCAGCTTTTCGATCAATGACTGGATGTCGAACACCCAGCGCTTCTATCAGAACAGGACCGACTTGGACGAGGGCCTTCGGGTTCGGTTACGTGCCCCCTTCTATGGGGGGCAGGCAGCAGTCCAAGGCACCTCCGTTATTGCTACACCCGTACGTGCTCGGGTCACCGTTGTCCGACAGAGAGTCGATGCGGGCCACTACCCGTCGCTGGATAGGCTTGTCGAGCGCGGCCAAGTCACGCTCTGCGCTGGGGGCGAGGTGGATAGAGTAGCGCGGCACTTACAGTCCGAGACGCTTCTTGACCTTCGCCCAGGGGATCGGCTTCTCGCCCTTCGCTTTCATGTCGGCCAGAACCTGACGAGCATCGTCCGCATCGATCCGATCTTCCATGGCCTCGAGCAATTCCAGGTCTTCCGCCGGGACGATGGCGGCAAGGGTGTGGCCATAGCGGGTCAGAGCCACGCGCTCCTTGGCATAAAATGCGCGGTTGACCACGTCGGAGAACTGCTTGCGCGCTACGGCTGTGGAAACCTTGGTCATGCCAAGATTGTACAACATCAACCAGATGCGGTCGAGGCATTCGCCTGGAGTGGTATCACGTCCACCTTCGCAGTCAGTTTGTCCAGGTAGTCCGGCACCACCGGTGCATCATCGGGCGGCGCTCGGGCAGGAAGGCGGCGCGGTTGTAGGCGAGACAGGGATTGAACCTGCGACCCGGCGCGTGTAAGGCGCCTGCTCTACCACTGAGCTACTCGCCTGAGGCCCGGGGAGTGTATGCAGGCGGCGTCTAGAAGGCAAACCCCAGGCCGCCACCCGGGGGGAAGAACTTCAGGGCGACCGAGGGGTTGCTCTCTTCGCTGGGCTTGCTGTAGCCGATGAGTCCGTCGAAGACGCCGTAGACGTACGTTGCCGTGAGCACACCGACGGCGATCCAGTTCGCGGTTTTGACTGGGCCCGCGATGCTCTCGTGGCCGGGGTAGATATGACCGGGTTGTTCCCATTTGTTGAGCAGGTAAAGCGTGGTGCCAGCGGTGGCCAGCGCGGCTGCGCCGACGCCCAGGATGATCCAGCCCTTCGTGTTGTCCTCGTTCTGGAATTGACCCACCGGCGGAATGAAGTTCCAGATGATGCGGCGCTGGCGGGCGTGTTGCTGGCGGCGCAGGTTCTCGAAGAACGCCACCACCTCGGGGCGCGTGGTCGTCGGGTCGAGGCGGGCGTGGGGATCCTTGCGCAGCAGCTCGATGAACGCGGTTTCCGCTCCTCGGGGGCGATTGGTGAGGTAAAGCCCAATGCCGAGCAGGCGGAAAGATTGCTCTTGCTCGTCGGGGGTGCCGGGCAGAAGCCCTTCGGCGACGGGGCGCGCCGCTTCGACGACCTGGTTCATGTCGCCATAATCGTAGGCGGCGCGGGCGCGCAGCAGCGCCGCGGCCGCGTCCACCGGCAATGGTGCGCGGGCTCTCGCCTGCGTGCCCGCTTTTGCGGCGGGGGTGCGGTCTTCCGGGGAGGCTTCTTCCTTGGCGGGGCTCTCGGTCTCATCGGCGGTTCCCTGCCTCGTCGGTTCCTCCGCCGCCAACAACGGGGAAGGCGTGGCCGAACCAAAGAGGACGGCGATGCCGATGGCCAAGAGCGATGCGCGTCTCATCCGAGTGCAGGATCATTGGTGCAGACCTCGCGCCTGTAGTCAATTGTTATGGGAACCCTGAAAGTGTTCCCAAACCCTCCCGCGCTCTAGCGGAGCCGCGACGGGTCGCGGCCGAAGGCCGCGAGGGGCAGGGCGGGTAGGGGTGTGGTCCCTAGTGCCGACGAAGTCGGCGGCCAAAGCCCGGCTACGCCTACGCGAGTGCCAGGATGCGCCGCGCGCAGGCGTGGCCCCCACGCGAGCAGTCAGCGGGGGCGGGCGATGGTGAGCCGGCCGCCCTGCTCGGTCACCGTGCGCTCGATGCGACCGCCGGGCGGCAGGTCGACCTCGCCGGCGAATTCCTTGGAGCTGCCCTGGGTGCGTGAGCAGTAGATCTTGTGCTTGCCGGGGGCGACGTCACGGAACAGGGGCATCAGATCGCCGGCCGGATGGTCGTCGAGGCTGGGATAGCAGAAGCCGCCCTTGGCAAAGAGCGCGATGGTGCCAGGACGGGGCTGGACGACCACACGGGGGGCCGGGGGCGCGGGTTCAGGGTTGGGCGCGGGAGCGGTGACAGGTGGCGCCGGGGTTTCGACCGGCGGGGCTACGGCTGGGCTCCGTGCGAGACGCGCTTGGCGGCCACCCCGCGCCTTGGGCAGGCCAGGGCCCTTGCTCTGCGCCGCCGCGGTCTCCGTGACTCCCGCCGGGGCCGGTGCGGGCGGCGCGGGAGCAGGAGAAGGGATCAGGGCCGGCCGAGTTGGGGCGGGTGATGGCGAGGGCCTTGCCGGGGAGGCGATCGGTGGAGCGGGCCTGACTGCCTTCGGCGCGAAGAGTGGCCTCGACAGCCAGACGACGCCTAGGGCGACGGCCAGAGCAGCCAGAACCACGGCGACCCGGATGGCGGTGCGGCCGGCGGAAAGCCGCTTGAGCAACCTGCCCGCGCCCGGGTGGTTCGGAACGTACGCGGTGGCGTGGCCGATCTCGGCCAACGCACGCGCGATTTGGCCGCGCCGGGCGTGGAGGCGCGCCTGCGCCACGGCGGCCTCGGCCACTCTCGGCCGCAACGCCGCTATGGCGGCTTCCGGATCGTCGAGGTAGCCCCGCAGGGCTTCGCTCTCGGGGACGAGGCCCGCGGCGCGCGTGAACGCCCGCAGGTCGGTGGCCAGCAGCGCGGCGCTCGGATAGCGCTCGTCCGGACGCGCCTTGAGGCAGCGCATGATGATGGCTTCGAACTCCGGCCCCACCGTGGCCACGACCCGCGACGGCGCCCGGAATTTGCCGAGCAGGATGGCGGCAATCACGGTGTAGGGATCCTTGCCCCCGAA
>PNBO01000130.1:0-4479 GCA_003136095.1 Myxococcales bacterium | reverse complement strand
TCCATGCCCGTGATGTGGGCGATGCCGAAATCGGTCAGCACCACGCGGCTCGCCTTGCCGCTGGTCTCGATCATGACGTTGTCGGGTTTCACGTCGCGGTGGATCACGCCGCGTTCGTGCGCGACCGCCAGGGCCTCGGTGAGGGGCAGGGCGACGAGCGCCGCGACTTCCGGCAAGAGGCGGCCGCCGCTCGTTTCCATGAGCTTGCGCAGGGTCGGCCCCTCGATCAGCTCGGCCACGATGTAGCTCGGCTCGGTCTCGGTCGCTGCGACGAAGTCGTAGATCTCGACGATGCCGGGGTGCTTGAGCGTCGCCACGGCGTGGGCCTCGCGCCGGAAGCGTTCGGCCGCTCCTCCGCGCCCGGCGTGCGCCATGCCCATCACCTTGAGCGCGACATCGCGGCCAAGCTGCGGGTCGTGCGCGCGAAACACCGTCGCCATGGCCCCGTGGCCGAGGGTGCCAAGGACCTGGTACCGCCCCAGGGCGGCGCCGATCTTGGGTTGCACGAAGGCGCCAGGGCTCTGCGCGGCCGCCACGGTCGTTGCCCCATCGCTAGGACCGCCGGGAGCCGTGCTCATGGCTATCTGGGTCCTGGGCCACCGGGCTTGGGGAGTCCGGCCTGCGCCTCCGCCAGCTTCTGCTTGATGGCGGCCGCGTTGGGTTCGAACGACTTCGCGAAATTGAAGTTCATCACCGCGCCCTTCCAGTCCTTGCTGCCCAGGGAGATCATGCCGAGGCGGAAGAACTTCCTGGCCTCCTCGTGCTTGATGGTGTCCTCGGGATTCTGCGGCGCGCGGGAATCGCGATCCATGGTGGTGAGTCGCTTCTTGCCTTCGGCCAGCACGCGCAGGTAGGCGACGCTCCTTTCCGGCGTGGTCAGCACGCGATAGCCTTCGCACATCCGGGCGTAGATGGTTTCCAGGCGGTCCCGCAACTCGCGGTTGTCGATGCGGTGGTAGCGATCCGGATGTAGGTCGTGCGATATGCGATAAAAGGCGGCGCGGATCTCGGTCACCGTCGCGCCCTCGGAAAGACCGAGGAGATCGAAGTAGGAAAGCTGATCCAACACTCCCCACATCTGCTGGACGAACTGGGCGAGCTGTTCTTGCGTTTGGGCGGGCATGACGGACTCTCGCTACACTTCGATTTCGGGCAACATGGAACTGTCGATGGGCAGTTCGGCGGACTTCTGGCGCTCCACCGCTTCCGCCACTTCCACGTCGGTCATGCCACCACGGACGTTGACGGCGGCCTCGCGGGCGGCGCCGGTCGCCGCATCGCGCGCGCGGACGCGCAGGATGCCGTTGGTGTCCACGCGGAAGGTGACCTCGATGGAGATCTCGCCGCGCCGGGCGGGCGGAATGCCGGAGAGCTCGAGCTCGCCGAGCGGAACATTCTCGTCGAAGCGTCGCGACTCGCCCTGGCAGACCTGGATGCGCACGGAGCTCTGGTTGTCGGCCGAGGTGGTGAACGCGCGGGTTTGCTCGACCGGGACCGGTACGTTGCGGTCGAGAATGCGCTCGGCGAAGCCGCCGGTGACCGCGATACCGAGAGCGCGCGGGGTGACGTCGAGGAGAACGGCGCTGCTGGCCAGGCTCTCGCCGGCGTGGGCCAGGTTCTCGGCCTGGATGGACGCGCCCCAGGCCACCACCTCGTCGGGGTTGAGGTCGGTGCGCGGCGGGCGGCCGAAGTAGCTCTCGACCTCGGCGCGCACCATCGGCACGCGCGTGGTGCCCCCGACCATGATGACCTCGTCGATCTGGGAGGCAGAGATGCCGACCGACGACAGCACCTGCTGCGTGGTCTGGATGGTGCGCCCGACCAACCCCCTGATCGCCGTCTCGAACACGTTGCGCGCGATGTGGAAGCGCAGGGCGAGGTGTTCGCCTCGGCTGCCAATGGCGATATTCTTGAGCTCGCCGCGCGCCTCGGAATACTCCGAGAGATGGCATTTGACCTGCTCGGCGGCGATGAGCAGGCGGGCATGCGCGGTCTGCTCGTTGCGCGGGTCGATGCCGTGCTCGGCGCGGAACAGCTCGGCGAGGATGTTGAGCAGGGCGTTGTCCATGTCGTCGCCGCCCAAGAAGGTGTCGCCGCCGGTGGCCAGCACCTCGAAGACGTCGCCCTCGACTTGCAGGATGGTGATGTCGAAGGTGCCGCCGCCGAAATCGTAGACCGCGATCCGCTGCGACATGTTCTGCCCGAGGCCATAGGCCAGGGCGGCAGCGGTGGGCTCGTTGAGCACGCGCAAGACGTCGAGGCCGGCGATGCGCCCGGCGTCGACCGTCGCCCGGCGCTGGGCGTCGTTGAAATTCGCGGGCACCGTGATCACCGCGCCGGTCACGGTGTCGCCCATGTAGAGCTCGGCGCACTGGCGCAGGTACCCGAGCAGCAACCCCGAGACCTCGGGAATGGTGTAGGTACGGTCCGGCCCGACGAACACGGCTTGCTCGTTGTTGCCCTCGCGCAGCTCATAGGGCAAGCGCGCCATGGCCTTCTGAACCTCCTTGGAGCGGAAGGAAAGCCCGATGAGCCGCTTGCCCGAAAAAACGGTGTTCTTGGGATCGACGATCCGGCGCGCCACCGCCTCGCGGGAGAAGTACTTGAGCCCTTCGGGCGAAAACGACACCACCGAGGGGTGCAAGTAACCGCCGTGCGCGGCCGGCACCACGACCACCTGCCCGTCTCGCACCGTGGCGACTACGGAGTTCGTGGTACCGAGATCGATTCCGACAACGGACATGTTCTGGTTCGCAAGCCTACGTCATGAAAGGGGAAAGCCAGAGCTCATGATACCTCATCAGCGCCGGAGATCGCGAACCGGAATGTCAGCGTTCTACCCTTCAACGGTGATCCTTCGCCACCACGATGCCGAGGGCCAGGGCGGTGCCCACGGCGGCGCCGACGGCGGCAGCGAGCGGCCAGTGCAGGTGGAGCCAGCCCGAGGTATCGCTTCCAAACTGGGGGCCACCTTCCGTCGTCGCGCGCGCAGGTGGAGGCGCGAGGGAGAGCGGCGGCCGGGCCTTGCCATCCTCGCCGGCGGCGCGTCGGGCAAGGTCGGCCTGGGCGGCCATCTCGTCGAGACGCAGCACCGCAGCCACGAGATCGGGCGACTCGGGCGTCTCGGCCAATGCCACTGCGGTGGTGGCGCGCAGCTCGCCCGTGCGCGCATCAAGCAGGCGCAGGTCGATCTCGATCGTGCCGGCCAAGTGCAACTGGCCCACCAGGGCAAAGGCGGCGCCTTTCGCTCGCGCCTGGCTGATCGCGGCCGCGGCGTCATAGACCAGCAGAGCGGTCGCGGGCACGTCGATGCTATTGCCGGCCCCGCCGATGTCGAGGGTGGTCGACCAGGGCGCGTGTCCCGGTTCCTCGACGAGGACGAAGTGCTCGCCGGTGGGCAGGCCGGCAACGCTGGCGGGCGAGGGTTGGAATTCCCGGCCATCGACGGAGACCTTGGCCCGCGCGTGCGCGTTGACCGTCAGGGTGGTGCGCGGCCGGGCGGCGGCGAGGGACTTGGCCAGCCGCCAGCTCGCCTCGACCAGGGGTTGCGTGGCGGCATCGTCGAGGCTTCCGCCCCCGCCGAGCCCGGCGGCGCGCAGGTAGGCGGTCTTGGCTGCGGGCGGCGTAATGGCGGTGAACGGTTCCGAGTAGGTCGCGCCGCTGGCGACCTGGATGGCCACGGCCTGGTGGAAGAACAGGCTGGCCGCCTGTCCTGGGGCCAGGCCCGCGCCGCCGGTGGCCAGGGCCTGATTGCCGGCATCTCCGAGCAGCGCAGCCGCGCGTTCGTAGGCGGCGGCGCGCAGGGCGGTCATGCCCTGCGCGAGGAGATCCGCGGCCGGCGTGGCTGGGGGCGCCGNNCCCCGTCCCAGGCGGCGTCTGGCGTCGAGGCCCAGATGGGATGCGTGATGGGTTGGGCGTAGGCGGCTGCGGAAATCGTGGCGGCGGCGAGAAAGCAGGCAAGGCGGCCAAGCATGCGCCCAATCTATGCCCGCACGCCGGGCCAGGCCAAGAAAAGTGGGTCACGCGGCCACGGCCCCCCTTCGGGGACTTCGGGACCTGCACCACCCCTGCCACCCCCGCTCGCTGCGCTCGCGCCCTCGCACGGCCAGGACTACGACCTCCTCCTGTAGCGCGGATCCGCTACGCCTGCACCACCGCGCGCGCAATATCCCCGATCTCCTCGTCGGAGAGCCACTTCTTCTTGTCGCACACCGAGATGACCTTGTGGTAGATGGCGTCGAGTTGCTCGGCGCTGGGCTTGAACCCGAGGTGGGTGCAGCGATCGGCGATGGCGTGGCGCCCGCTGTGCTTGCCCACTACGAGCTGGCTGGCGGGCACGCCGACCGACCTCGGATCCATGATCTCGTAGGTGGTGCGATCCTTGAGCATGCCGTCCTGATGAATGCCGGCCTCGTGGGCGAAGGCGTTCTTGCCCACGATGGCCTTGTTGGGCTGGACCCCGACGCCGATGATCTCGGT
>PNBO01000375.1 GCA_003136095.1 Myxococcales bacterium | reverse complement strand
CCGGCCACCGCCACGGTGCCCTTGCCGGCGTCGAAGGGGGTGGCCACGATGCCGCCGGCGTCGAAGAGCCGGACATCGGCCGAGACATGCAGGCGATCCGTCGCCGGGGTCGCGGTCTGTGCCGCGACGATGCCGGAAACATAGCGGCCATAACTCAGGGGATAGCCGCCGGGGTAGAACTGCAGCTCCTCGATGAAGAACGGGTGGAGAACCGAGGGGCCGAGGGCGAAGTGAAAAAGCGCCGGCGCGCGCACGCCGTCGATGAAGAAGCCAGTGTTGCCGGGGTTCGCGCCGCGAATGGCGTAGAAGGGCAGCGGCCAGGTCGTCTGGGCCACGCCGGGCAAGGACTCGATGACACGGATGGGATCGCCGAGCGAGCCCGCGGTGTGCACCAGCTCCTCCTTCTTGAGCGGCACCACCGGCTCGGGCCGGGGCTCGGCCGTGACGATGGTTTCGTAGCGCTCGCCGCCGGTGCGCGGTTCGAGCCGAGCCACGAAGTCGCCGGTCTCGGCCACGACCGTCACCGGCCGGGTGAGCGGGGCATGACCGGGACATTGCACGCGCAGGTTATGCGTGCCGGGCAAGACCTCGACGGAAAAACCGCCGTCCGCGCCGGTCTCCGCGTCGGTCGTGGTGCCGTCTCCAACCCCGATGTGAACCAGGGCGCCGCCGAGCGGCTGCCGCGTGCCGCGCGCAAGTACCTTGCCGGAGAATTTCACGAGCGCGGGGCGCCGCGCGCTGCCCACCTCGGCAGCGTCGTAGGGCCCCCCCCCCGCCTCCACACTCCCGGCATCGTTCGCCGCAAGCGCGGATCCCCCGTCGGGCAAACCCCCGTCGGGCGGGTGGCCGCCGTCGAGGGGAAGAGCCGCGAGCAGAGCAAGCAGGAGCGCTGAGCTCACGCTAGTCGGCGCCCCCGTCCGGCGGCACGGGCGGCGCCAAGGTGGTTAGCCACAACCCCGACCGATCCGAATCCGCCCGGCCGCGGACGATATACGCAGAGTAGGCCGTGGACAGATCCGCGCCGCCGTACTCTGCCGCCTCGACAACCGCGTGCGCGTAGAGCGTCTGCGTGCCCCGATCGAAATCGAGATAGACGAGGTCGCCCACGCTATCCTGTTGCGACATGTTGATCACACCAAACAGCGAATGCGCCGAGATCGACACACTGAGAATCGCCTTGGCCATCAGGCGCAGGTTGGTGGGCAGGCCGCCGGCCGCGTAGTCCGCGAAGTAGAGGTCGGAGCTGGCCCGGCCGAGGTGGGCCCAGAAGACCAGGACCTTGCCCGAATTTCCGTCGGTGAAGAAGTAGCTGGCCCCGTACTGCGCGCTGACCACCAGCCCGGGCGGCGAAACCATGGCCGCGGGTCCTTGCAGCTCGGCGTCCTGGAACATGAGCGGCCCATGCAGGGTCGTATCGTAGAGCGTGGGCGCCGCAGGCGAGATGTACATGAGGTACTGCCCGTCGGGGGTGAAACTGGGCGTGAGCAACGGCCCCTGCAAGGCCGGGCGGAGTGGCACGTAGTCGCTCTTCTTCGTGAACACCCCATGCAGGGAGCTGTCCATGAGCAACCGTTCGTCGCAGTCCTTGCACCGCGAAATATCGGCCGCCAGGTCCACGAGCGGACTGGGCAGGGTGTCGAACTTGTCCTCGCCGGTCGCGAGATCGAGCGTGTGCAGCTCGGCCGGCGCATCCGAGGTCGCGCTTTGCGAGTAGCCGAAAGTGCCATTGCCGAATCCGCCCCAGCTCGACGGATTAGGCCGGGCCAGGGGGATCTCCACGCCGCTCGTCAGATCGAGGATCACGGTCTTGGACTTACCATCGTCCGTGACCACGAGCGCGGCGTAGTGCTCGTCGCCGCTGATCGAGAAGCGCGACACGTTGGCGCGCAGGAGTTGCAGGACGTTCTGCGGCCGGAGCAGCCGCGCCAGGGAGCGCTGGCTCTCGAAGATGAAGTACGTGCTCCCGTTGCCCATGGCTTGGAGCTGGAAAGAGCCCGAATCGGCGCCGATGTTCAGCTCGTTCGCCCCATCCCAGAGATAGAGGGTGGGGTAGCTGCGTCCCGGCAAGGCTGGACGCTCGTAGAGAAGTTGCGGGCAGTTGTTCTGCAACCCGGGGAATCCCGGGCAGGATTGCCCAGTCTGCGGTTGCGCAGAGAGCACGCCGCTGGGCAGGGTGAAGCGTGTGAAGACCGAGATGCCGTCGAGGCGAAATTCCTCCGCGAGCGTCGGACCGAGGCGGACCAGCGTCGCGACGCGGGCCTGACCACCGTCGGTCGCGACCAGGCGCTCGTCCACCATGTAGTAGCGCTCCCCCGTAATAGAGTCACGGCTCGCCGCGGGATAGTCTTGCTTCGACCAGGCAAATGCTTGTTCTCCCCAGTAGTCCGACCCATTGGCCACCACCTTGCGCTGGTCCTTCCCGTCGAACGAGCTAATCCACAGGTCGGATACGCCGCCCCGAGTGGAGGTCGCCAGGGCGATGCGGTCCTCGAAGCGAATCATCACATCATCGCCCACCCGGATAAATCCCGGCGCCGCGAGGTGCTGGCCGGGAAACAGGTGGAGCCCGGCCGGAGGCGGCCCCTCCTGCAGACAGCCTGCAAGGAGGACCGGTACGAAGGGCAGAACTGGCATACGCAAGGACATCACCGATCTCGGGGTCTACTCTAGCCCAAGCCGTGCCATTGTACGACCCTCGCAAACTCGCCAGCATCCAAGTTGAGACGTAGCGCACAGTCACGAGGGTGTAGAACTTCGCCATCCAGGAGATCCCATGCGCGCCATCCGACCGAAACAGACAGGTGGTCCCGAGCAGCTCGAGCTCGAGGAATTCGCCACGCCCGCCCCGGGCGCTTCCGAGGTCCTCGTCCGCGTGGAAGCCGCGGGGGTTAACTACATCGACGTCTACCACCGCACCGGCCTTTATCCTCTGCCCCTGCCCCTGCCCATTGGACTCGAAGGTGCTGGAACCGTCGAGCAACTCGGCAGCGGAGTGCACGACCTCCGCGTTGGCGAACGCGTGGCCTGGGCCTCCGTGCCCGGCTCGTACGCCAGCCACGTCGTCGCGCCGGGGGACAAGCTGGTGCCGGTTCCCGACGGCGTCGCCACCGAGGTCGCCGCCGCCTTGCTCCTGCAGGGCATGACCGCGCACTACCTGACCCAGACCACCTTCCCGCTGCGGCCCGGCCACGTCGCCCT
>PNBO01000398.1 GCA_003136095.1 Myxococcales bacterium | reverse complement strand
GGATTCATGACCGACAGGAACAGCACCTGCGCAGTGGGATCCACGGCTTTGACCGCCGCCGCATACGCAATCGAGCGGTTGATGATGTCATCGTTCGGCGACACTCCGGCCTCGTTACCCGACGCGATGGGGACCGTGTAGTCCATGCAGCTAGTACCCGGCGGATAGAATGTTGGATAGATGTCGGGGCGATTGTTCTGCCAATTGTCGGGTTCATTGTCGAGCTGGTAGTACTTCACGCCGCCATTGGCGGCGGTACCAAACGTCGATACGAGATGCGAGACCCAGTTGCCCATGAAGCTCGTGTCCAGGCTGTTCGATCCCTTGTCGACGAGCACGGATTCCTGGGTGTTGATGGCCTGGCAGCAGGTCGACGACGACAGGAGCGTGCCGTCGTCGAGCAAGGGGTAGTTGCAGAAGCTAAGAGGCTTGCCGCCCAGGAGCGAGCTTACGGTGTTGTCTGACGACGTGGCAACGTTGGCGACCCATCCGGTGATGGGAATCGTCATCAGGGTGTTCATGTTCTTGGACTTGTTCGTTTGCACGAACGTGTCCGCATCGCTGGGATTCCCCGCGCCCGCGTAGTTCGCGCAGTTCCACCACGCGGCCTTGCCCGTGATGTCCTTCTGCCAGTTGTAGGTTTCCGCCGAGTCTCCGCCCGAACGATTGAGGGTAGTGACCTTGGCCGACTCGTCGTCCGCGAAGGCGATGCCGTAGATGTCCGGCGAAATGCGGGTCAGCTGGGCGTTTGCGTCAATGAGGATGCCGGATCCGGTCTTGGCTTGACAGGTGCCGCTCGTGCTACATATTTGCGACGGCGGACAGCCGCCGCACGTGCCGTCGCAACCGTCGCTTCCACAGGTCTTGTTGGTGCACGAAGGTTTGCACGTCGATCCGCCGCTGCCCGTTGCCCCGCCGCTGCCGGTTGTCCCGCCGCCGGTTGCCCCACCGCTCCCCGGGCTCCCGCCGGTACCACCGGTGGCGCGACCGCCGGCCGCGGAACCGCCGCTCGAGGATCCGGCCGCGCCGCCAGAACCTTGCGTCGTGCCGCCCGTGGCACGACCGCCGGTCGCCGCGGAGCCGCCGCTCATCGTCGTGCCGCCCGTGGCCCCCGTCCCGGTGCGACCTCCGCTTGCCGTCGTGGCTCCGCCCGTTGCCGCGCCGAGCGTTCCGCCCGTCGTGGGGACACCGCCGGTTCCTCCGCTGCCACCGGTTGGCCCGCCCTTGCCGCCTGGAGAGCTGGTAGCACCAGAGCCCGAGCAGGCTAGGAGAGCGAGGCTCAGAAGTGAGATACCAAAGACGAGACGCATCCGTGCTCCTTGGAAAACTGCCGAGACAACACCTTCGCGCCCTGCGGTGAGAAGCTTGGCAAAGAGCCGAGCGGTGCTGGGGCGCGTCAGCGCACTCGAGCCAGCCACGGTTTGACTTTCACATGGCGCCTCATAGGTTGTGGCGGCCGGCTCTAATTGATCGACACCACACCTGTCACAAGGTTGATGGACCATTGAGCGGAGTAGCTCAAGCTCCACGTGGTGCCGTCAAAGGTGAACGGCAGCCAGAGGTACGTCGAGAGGCTCAGGTTGCTGGAGTTCCATATGTCAGACGCGTAGATGTAGGTCGTCGTCTGGCTGCCCACGATGGGGATCACGTAGGTGGGCTGAGAGCTCCACGTGGAGCCATTCGCGCCCACGCCGGTGAAACTGTTGTTCCACGGCCCTGTAATCGAGCCGGTGGAGGTCAAGTACGCGGCCTGGTTCGGAGCCCAGCCGGTCTGGCCCGAGCTGATACCGTAGTACTTGCCATTGACCTTCCAGAAGGCGTAGGCCTCGCGGGTATCATTGGCCCAAATCTTCGTGGTGTTCGTGACGTTCAAATAGTCGCTCGAGAGCTGGTAGACCTGCGTCTGGCTAAAAGTTCCCGACGAGGTTTGGCCCTGCGCGCCCGTGGAAATGAAATAGGCAGTCCCGTCGGGCTCTTGCCACAGGGTGCAGTCTCTCGAAGCGTTCCCCCCGGGCAGGAGGTGCTTCACGTACGTATAGTTGCCATCCACGGTGGGGCTGGTGAAGACGACGGCCTCGGAGTCACAATAGCCTCCGCTTGCCCCAGAGCAGGATTCCATGTCCCAGTGGGCCCACATCACATACAGCTTCGTGGAAGCGTTGTAGATGACTTTGGGGCGCTCGATAATCAGATTGACGTTGTTCAGTACAGGGTCCGTGCTGGTGGTGACGACGGAATTGCGATGCTCCCAGGTGACAAGATCCTTGGAGGCGTAGCAGCCGATGGCGTGGAAGTTGCCTGTACCATTCGTGTTCAGGGTCTTGTCCTCGCCGAACCAGTACCACGTATCGCAGACCTTGATGAACCCGCCGCCGTGGGCCTGGATATGCTTGCCCGTAGTGTCGTTCCAGGACCCGGTGTTGTTGATGGTGACGGTGGTAACCCCGGCATCTCCGGATGGACACCCGTTGCCCGCTCCTCCGTCGACTCCAGTTGTGCCACCGGACCCGGCCGCGCCGCCGGAGCCGATCGCACCGCCGGATCCGGTCGCGCCACCCGGGCTGGTCGCCCCTCCCGAAGGGCGCGCACCGCCCGAGCTGGTGGCACCGCCCGAGCCACGGCCGCCCGAGTTGGTCGCGCCGCCCGAGCCGGACGCACCGCCGGATCCGCGGCCGCCCGAGCCGGTCACGCCGCCCGAGGCTAGAGCGCCGCCCGAGCCAGTCGCGCCGCCCG
>PNBO01000418.1 GCA_003136095.1 Myxococcales bacterium | reverse complement strand
GCGTCCGACAATCCGCTCTTCGATCCCGAGTCGGGCGCGCCGCTCATGGGCGGCAATTTCTACGGCGGGCACATCGCCTTCGCCATGGACGCCGTGAAGGCCGCCGTGGCCTCGGTCGCGGATCTGTGCGACCGGCAAGGCGCGCTGCTGGTCGACCCGCGCTTCAGTCGCGGGCTGCCGGCGCAGTTGGCCGTGCCGGTGGAAGATGGCTTTGCCCCGCGCCACGGGTTCAAGGGCATGCAGATCACCCTCTCGGCGCTCACCGCGGAGGCCCTGCAGGCGTCGATGCCAGTCGCCTCGTTCTCGCGCTCGACCGAGTCGCACAACCAGGACAAGGTCAGCATGGGCACCATCGCCAGCCGCGAGGCCCTGCGCGTCTGCGAGTTGGTTGGCCACGCGGTCGCGGTCCAACTCCTGGTGGCCGCGCAGGCCTGCGAGATACGAGGCGGGCTGGCGGGGCGGCCGGCCATCGAGGCGGTGGTGCGCGCCATCCACGGCCTCAGCCCGCCGCTCGCCGACGACCGACCCCTCGACGGTGACATCGAGGCGGTGTACCAAGCCGTGGCCGCCGGGGCGCTCGGACAGCTGGTGCCGGCGGAGGCATAGCCGCATGGCGGACGCGCGCCGAACAGCCACGGTCAGCTTCAGCGTTCCCTTTGCCGATGTGGACGCCATGCAGGTGGTGTGGCACGGCAACTACTTCAAATACTTCGATCTGGCTCGCGACCGACTGTTTTGCGACGCGGGGTTGGATCTGTACCGCCTCGTCGAAGACAGCGGCGTGGTCTTCCCCATCACGCGCACGCAGACCAAGCACATCCGCCCCTTGCGTTTTCGCGATGAGGTGAAGTGCACGGCCACGCTGGTCGAGGCCGAGTGTCGTCTGGTCATGGATTTCGAGATTCGCCTGGTCGGCAGTGAGCAGCTCTGCACGAAGGGGCGCACCGAGCAGGCCGCGGTGCACTTGCCTGACGGCAACCTGGAGCTGCGAATCCCAGAGCCCATCCGGCGGGCGCTCAGCACTGTCGGCAATGGCGGCTGACGTTTCCGCGATGGGGAATCTCCGACGGGCGCTCGCCGACGGCTGCGCCGCCGTCGGGGCCTGGGCCGAGGTCCTCGACCGCATCAATGTCTTCCCGGTTCCGGACGGGGATACGGGCCGCAACCTGGTCCTGAGCCTGGCGCCCCTGCGTGACACCGCCGCGAGCGATGTGGCCGTGTGCGAACGGCTGCTCCTGTCGGCGCGCGGAAACTCGGGCAACATCGCCTGCGCCTTCGTGCGAACGCTGCTCGATGCGGCCGCGGGCGAGAGCCTGGCCGCTCGTTGCGTGGCCGGTGCCGCCAGCGCACGCAAGGCGGTCGCGGTCCCGCAGCCAGGGACGATGCTGACCGTGCTGGATGCATTGGCCGAGGCGGCGAGGGCAGGGCTAGGCCCCGAGGTCGTGCCGGCGTTTCTGACGCGCCTCGCGACCGTGGTCCAAGAAACGACCGCGGCGCAGGAATCCTTGCGCAGAGCCGCGGTGGTGGACAGCGGCGCGCTCGGGATGCTGGTATTCCTCGACGGAACATTGCGCTCGTGCCATGGGCTGCCCGAGGCTGGCGAGACCCTGGCTGCGGCTTTTCGATCGCTGGTTCGCTTCGATCGTTCGCGGGCTGCGGGGCACGAGGAACGCGGGTTTTGCGTCGACGCAGTCCTGCGCCTGTCCGCGGGCGGGCGGCCGCCCGACGAGGAGTTGGCCCGCATTGGCAGCGAGGTCGTGGCTCTGCGCGAGGGGCCGCTGTGGAAGATCCACCTGCACGCGAACGACGTGCAGGCGGCGCGCGCGGCGCTGGGCGAGGTCGGGGTAGTTCTCGCCTGGTCGTGGGACGATTTGCACGAGCAGATGTCGGCGAGCCCACCCGTCGCGGCCGAGGGCGACGTACACATCGTGACCGACGGCGCGGCATCGCTCTCGCGGCGTGCGGCCGAGGCCCTGGGCGTGACCCTGCTCGACAGCCACATCGACCTCGGCGAGCGCTCGCTGCCCGAGACGCGCTTCGACCCCGACGACGTCTACCGCGCCATGCGCCGGGGCGTGCGCGTGTCGACCGCGCAGGCATCCACCCACGAGCGCCACATGCACTACGAGCGGCTCGCCGCGCAGTGGCAGCACGTGCTCTACCTGTGCGTGGGCTCGGTCTACACCGGCAACCATGCCGTGGCCACCGCATGGCGTGCGTCGCACAAAGCCGGCGAGCGCCTGACCGTGGTCGACAGCGGCGCCGCCTCCGGCCGCCTGGCCGTGGTGGTGCGAGCCACCGCGCTCGCCGCTCGCGATCATCTCCATCTCCCCACGGAAGCGGGCGAGGGCGCGGCGAAGCCGCGGGGGGTGGAAGTGGGTGTGGTGGACCCGAAGCGCCCGCAGGGCGGAGATGGCCGGGGTGAGGGCCAAGATCTCTTCTCGCTGACCGCCGTCGCCACCGCTGCCCTCCTGCGCGCCGAGGAGTACATCTTCGTCGAGCGCCTGGAGTACTTGGCGCGCGGCGGCCGTTTGTCGAAGGCGGGCGCGTGGTTCGGCGACGCTCTCGGCCTGGCTCCCGTGGTCTCGCCCTTTCCCGACGGTGCCCGCAGAGTCGCGTTGCTGCGCAAGCCGGAAGATCGCCTGGCCTTCGCTTGCCAGCAGGTCAAGCGGGCCTTCGCCACCGGCTCGCGCCGCGGCTACATCCTCGCCGAATACACCGACAATCGCGCCTGGGTGGAGGGCATTCTGCTGTCGCGATTGCGCGAGGCCGCGCCCGAGGCCGAGAGCGTGGCGGGGCCGCTGTCCCTGACCACCGGCGCGCACACCGGCCCGGGGACGTGGGCGGTGGCGATGCTGCCGGATGCGGGCTAGAGCACCGAACGGTTTGAAAGCCGGGCAATTTCCGGATCTTCCACCACAGAGAGCACAGAGAGCGCAGAGGCGTACGAGAATGGAAGGGTTCGGATCCGGATCTGGAACCTCCATCACTCGTCGAAAGGATGCTGAGAGGGTCCTTTCCGTCCCCCGCGATGCGTACCATCAGGCAGAGCCCGCTGGCACGCACGCGGTCTTCCTCCGTCTCTGTGCCTCTGCGCTCTCTGTGGTGAAAACCCCGAGAATCGTTGCCCATTCAAACCGTTCGGTGCTCTAGGGGGCGGGGATGGGTCGCAAGGTCGCTTTCGAGAGGACGCTCTGACCATATCGCATGGTTTCTTGCCTATTGGTCAGGCCGATCCAGAGGCGAATGGCTTTGGCGACGGTCATCGCTTACGGTACGAATAGACAAGCATACTTCGATCTCTTCCTGGGCTCCTGCCAGCGGTACGCGATCGCGCCGGTAGCCCTCGGTTGGGGAAAGCAATGGGTCGGGTTCGGGTGGAAGACGACGGAGACGCGCGACTACATCAAGGACCTTCCCGAGGACGAAGTCGCGCTCTCGGTCGATCCCTTCGATGTCGTATTGTTGAGCGGACTCGATGCGATCGAGGCGAAATTCCACCCCACCCCTGATGCAACTCCTCTTTGGCTGTCCGGGCGGGCCAGCGCCGCCCCCGGATCATACCCTCGCAACCCTGGGTCGCGGTCGGGGCTCGCCGCTGCGCGGTCTTGGTCGGCGGGGCGGGACAGGAGGCGCGTCGCGCAACTCGAACCGGATCTCGTGCGGATAGAGGATGCGCAGCGTCCGGATGCCGCGTGTGCGGAGGCCCGCGTTGCGGACCGCCGCGATCATCCGGCCAACGACGCCGACGTTGGCCCACTTGCCTTGCGAGGTGTAGCCCTCGTGGACGGCGATGTGCAAAACCAGAAGGCTGGCACGCCTGACTCTGGAGAACATGGCCACGCCGACCAGAGACGCGGGCGGCTCGGTTTCGTCGAAGGCGTACAGGGTCTGCAGCATGCCGAAGGCATCCACGCGAAAGCGCAGACAACCCTCTTCCTCGACGATGGACGGCATTCCGTAGCGGTGAATGGAATCGACCAGAGGCGCGGCGACGGAACCCTGCTCCGGGTTGAAGAACACGATTCGCTCGAGCTCGTCGCGGAACGAAGCGGCAAGCACGGAAGAGAGTCGAATCTTGCGCATGGCCTCACCTTCTTTGCGACGAGGTCGCGGGGAACTGCCTTCCTGTTTGCTGACAGAGGAACCGCCGGTCACTTGGAACGAAGTGCGCCGCACAACCTCGGGGTGCGGCTAGCTTACTCCAATTTGGTGAGGTTGACCTTCTCGCACTCGCGCAAGGGGCGTGACAGGGGCACCTTCTCCCTGGCATTCTCCCTCTCGACATGGGGAAAGGAAACCGCGTCGTCGTCACGGGAGTCGGCCTGCGTTCGCCGTTAGGGCACACGCTTGCGGTGCTGCGCGACGGCTTTCTCGCGGGCAAGAGCGGCGTGCGCTGGATGCCAGGCTGGGAATCGCTCGAGGGGCTGCGCACGCGCGTGGGCGCGCCCTGCGACGGCATCGACATCAACGACATCCCGCGCAAGTTCGCCCGCACCATGGGCCGGGTGGGGGTGCTGGCCGCGCTCTCGGTGCGTGACGCGGTCGCGGACGCGGGGCTGCCGGCCGAAGTGGTAGCGTCCCCGAGCTGCGGCGTGGCTTACGGCTCGACCGTGGGCAGCACGGCCGCGCAAGAGGACTTCCTGCGCCCCATCCTCAACGACTCGTCCATCCGCGGTCTCCTGGCCTCCAACTACTTGCAGTTCATGAGCCATACCTGCGCCGCCAACATCGCGCTCATGTTCGGGTGCAAGGGGCCGGTCATCGCCTCGTGCACGGCCTGCACCTCGGGCTCGCAGGGCGTCGGTATTGCCTACGAGCAGGTGCGCTTTGGCCGCGTGCCCATCTGCCTGGGCGGCGGCGCCGAGGAGCTGCATATCCTGCACGCCGGCGTCTTCGACATCATGCGCGCCACGTCGTCAGGCTATGCCGACACGCCGGAGCGCACGCCGCGGCCGTTCGACCGCAAGCGCGACGGCCTGGTGGTGGGCGAGGGCGCCGCTTGCCTGGTCATGGAAGAGTACGAACGCGCGCGGAAGCGCGACGCGAACATCTATGCCGAAATCATCGGCTTCGGCCAGGGCTGCAACGGCACCCATCCGACCAACTCCGATCCCGAAGGCATCTGCATCGCCATCAACGCGGCCCTGCGCGACGCCGCACTGGCGCCGTCGGATATCCAGCACATCAACGCGCACGCCACCGGCACCGACGTGGGCGACGCGGCCGAGGCCGAAGCCATCCACCGCATCTTCGGCGCCAAGGTGCCGGTCAGTGCGCTCAAGGGCTATCTGAGCCACACCCTGGGCGCGAGCGGCGCCATCGAGTCGGCCGCCACCATCGTGATGATGCGCGACGGGTTCATGGCCGTGTCGAAAAACCTCGACGAGCCCGATCCCGCCCTGCCGCCCATCGATCACGTGCTGGGCAGCGCCCGCCAGGCGCCCATCCGCATCGCCATGAACAACAACTTCGCGTTCGGCGGCATCAACACCTCGCTGGTTTTCCGCGCGCTCTCGTGATGGATGATGCGGTGCCCTCGTGGCCGGAGCTGCGCGCGCGCTTCGCGGGCTGCGGGTTGGCCTTTGCGTTCGTCATCCCGGTCTTCAACCATGCGCGCAACGTGGGCCAGGTGGTCGCGGCCGCCGTGGCGAGCGGCGCGCCGGTCATCGTCGTCGACGACGGCTCGACCGACGGCAGCGCGGAAGCGGTCGCCGGCGTGCCCGGCGCGACGGTGGTTCGCCATGAGGGAAATCGAGGCAAGGGCGCCGCCATTCTCACCGGGTTGGCGGCGGCGGCGACGCCTCCCATTTCCGCGCACGTCGCGATCACCGTGGACGCCGACGGGCAGCACCGCCCCGACGAGGCGCGCCGGTTGCTCGCGGCCTTATGGCCATGCGTGGGCGCGCGACCAGAGGTTGCTCTGGTGCTGGGCGCGCGCACGGGCATGGACCAGGCCATGGTGCCCTGGTCGAGCCGCATGGGCCGCGGGTTTTCCGGATTCTGGGTATGGGCCGCGGGGGGACCGCGCGTCGTAGACTCGCAGACCGGCTTCCGCGTGTACCCGGTGGCGGAAACCCTGGCGTTGCCCACGCGCGCCCGGCGCTTCGAGTTCGAAGTGGAGGTGCTGGTGCACGCACGGCGGGCCGGCATCCCGATCCGGCAGGTGCCGGTGTCCGTGGCCTACGAACCGCCCGGCGGCCGGGTGTCGCATTTCCGGCCATGGCGCGACTTCGGGCGCAACTCGGCCACGTTCACCCGTCTGATCGTTTCCAGATTCGTGCCACGCGCGAAGGGAACCCGGCGTGGCGCGTGAATCCACGATCCGTTGGCGGGTGTTGCTTGTCGCCTGCGCCGCGACGGGGCTGCTTGCCTGGGCCGGCCAGCGTCGGCTGCGCATCGACACGGACGTCACCTCGGCGGTCCCCACGGGGAACGCCGCCTTCGAGAGCGCCCGCCAGGTATTGGCGCGCCACTCTTCGCTCGACAAGGTCGTCATCAACCTGTCCTTGCGTGACGGGCGCGTCGATCCCAGCGCGCTCCTCGCCGCGGCAGACGCGCTGGTGGCCGAGCTCGATCGGTCCGGGCTTTTTTCTTGCGTGGGCACGGCGGCCGCCGCCTCCGGCCTGACCTCGCTCTACGCCAACCTGCCCCAGCGTCTACCCCTGCTCTTTTCGGCAGAGGAATTGCAGCGGCAGGTGTTGCCACGGCTGGCACCGGCTGCCATCGCCACGCGTCTGCAGAGCCTCGCCGCCGACGCCGCGGAGCTGGCCGGCATCGGGGCCGCCGCGCGCGTGGCCGAGGATCCGCTCGGGCTCGGCGACCTCGTGCTCGCGCGTCTGGGCGATCTCGTGCCCACCCAGCAGGCGCGCATCGAGAAGGGACACATTCTCGACGCCGACGGAAAGAACCTGCTCATCGCGGCCACGCCGCGCGAGGGTACGCGCGACACGCGCGCCTGCCACGCCATCGACGATCTGCTGCGCGCGGCTGCCGCCCGCTTCGCAACCACGCGGCCGGGCGAAGCCGGGCACGACGTTCTGCTCACGCCGGTTGGCGGGTACCGCGCCACCATCGACAACGAGACGCTGGTCACCAACGACGCGAACCTCGCCATGCTGGCCTCCACCATCGGCATCGCGCTCTTGCTCTTGCTGTGCTTTCCGCGGCCTTGGCTGGGGGTTTTTGCCTTGCTCCCGGCCGTGGCCGGTGGCTGCTTGGCGCTTTTCGCCTACACCTTGTTCGAGAACGACATCTCGGCGCTGGCCCTCGGATTTGGCGGCGCGCTCATCTCGATCACCGTGGACCAGGGCGCGGTGTACCTGCTCTTCGTGGACCGCAAGACCAAGACCGCCGGGCATCGGGCCGCGCACGAGGTCTTCTCGATCGGCTCGCTGTCGACCCTCGTCAACATCGGCTCGTTCCTGGCGTTGCGGCTTACGGGCTTCCGCGTGCTCGGGCAGATCGGGCTCTTCGCGGCCCTTGGCATCCTGTTTTCGTACCTCTTCGTGCACCTGGTCTTCCCCCACATCTTTCCCTCGGTGCCCGCGGCCACGCGCGCGCCGTGGGTGCCGGTGGACGAATTCTTGCAGCGGATCACGGTGGGCCGCGGCTGGCGCGCCCTGGCCGTGGCGGCCGTTCTCTTCGTCGTGGCCCTGGCCTTCGCGCGACCCAAGTTCGTCGTCGATCTGGCGGCCATGAACACGGTGCGGGCCGAGACCGCGCGCGACGAAGCGCGAGTGCGGGCGGTGTGGGGCGACATCTTCCATCGCCTATACGTCCTCGTCGACGCCAAGGACGAGGCGGACTTCCAGCACAAGTCCGACGGCTGGCTGGAGATGCTGGAGCGGCAGAAGAGCAACCAGGTGCTGAGCCAGGGCTTCTCGCCGGCGATGCTCAGCCCGGGCGTGTCGCGCGCGGGGGGCAACGCGCGGGCCTGGTCTCTCTTCTGGACCAGCGAGCGGATCACGGCCGTACGGGCGGCCCTGCGCGAGGGCGCCGAGCCGGCCGGCTTCGCGCCGGACGCGTTCGCACCCTTCCTGGCGCGATTGGCGGCGCCCGCGCCCGTCCATGCCGCCATGTCCGCCGGCGAGCGAGCCCTCTACGGTATCGAGCCTGGCCGCGATGGCAGGGGTGTGGTCTGGCTGGGCAGCATGTCGCCGGGACCGCGCTACGCGCCTGAGGCATTCGCGGCCGAGGCGCAGCAAGCGGGCCTCTTTGTCTTCGATGGCGGCAATTTCTCCGAAACCTTGGCCGGGTTCCTCGCCAAGTCGTTCCGCCTGATGTTCGTGGTGGTGGTGTGCTTCGTCGCCGTCTCGGTCTTTCTCTTCTTCCTCGACCTGCGCGTCGCCGCCATCGCGCTCGCGCCACTGACCTTTTCCTTCGTGATGACCATCGGGACGCTGCACCTGGTGGGGCGGCCCATCGACATCGTGGGCCTGATTCTTTCCGTGCTCATCTTCGGCATGGGCGTCGACTATTCGTTCTCGTTCGTGCGCGTCTACCAGCGCTGCCTCGACGAGCACCATCCGTCGCACGGCCCCGTGCGCACCAGCATCTTCCTCGCCGCCAGCGCGACCATGGTCGGCATGATCACCATGGCCTTCGCCGAGCACAACGTGACCCGTAGCGCGGGCATCATGGCCAGCCTGGCCATCGGCTACTGCGCCGTCGGGGCGTATGTCATCCTGCCGCCGCTTCTGCGCCGCCTGTTCGCGCCGCGCCCGCTGCCACCACCCGCTCGCGAACATCCCGAGCGCTGGGTCAACGAACGCTTCCGCCGGCTTGGGGCCTATCCGCGTTACTTCGCCCGGTTGAAGATGCGACTGGATCCCATGTTCGCTCGGCTTGCGGATTTCTTGCCCGACGAAGGCAGCGTGCTCGACATAGGCTGCGGCTTTGGCGTGACGGCCGCCTGGACCCTGGCGCGCTCGGCGGAGGTGCGCGTGGTTGCGGTCGAGCCCGACGAGGATCGCGCCAGCGTTGCCCGGTTCGTGCTGGGCGAGCGCGGCGAGGTGCACGTGGGGGCCGCGCCTGCGGCGCTGCCCGAGGTGCGTGCGTCCGCTGGGCTATGCCTCGACGTGATCCACCACCTTGACGACGATGGGCTGGCCAAGTCCCTGGCCCACATGCGCCGCTGCCTGCGCCCCGGTGGGAAATTCGTCCTGCGCGCGACGGTGCCGGGAACCGGCCGGGTGCCCTTCTATCGCTGGTTCGAGACGCGGAGGCTGGCGCTGTCCGGGCTTCGGCCCCACTACCGGCAACGGGAAGCCGTCATCGGTGCGCTGGAACATGCGGGATTCACGCTCACCCTCGTGGAGTCGACGGCCCCGGGCCGCGAAGAGACGTGGTTTATCGCCCTGGCCACGGCGGCCGAGGGCGGCAGGGAAGCATCGTGATCGAATGGCTCTACAGGTTCCTGGCTCGGCTTTCGCGCTTCGTGGGGCTGTGGCTCATGCGGGTCACGGCGGCCATCGTCGCCACCGGATACTTCATCCTCTTGCCGAGGCAGCGAAGCCACAGCGTCCATTTCTACCGCGCGCTCTTCCCCGAACGGTCGGCCTGGCACGCGTTCCGCTGCGCCTGGCGGCAATACCAGGATTTTGCGCGGCTCTATGGCGAGCGTCTGGAACTCGAGCGTCGCCCCGACGTGCGCATTGAAAGCGACAGCGAACGGAAGCTGATGGAAACACGGGCAGCCGGCCGCGGCGCCATCCTGGTCATGTCCCACTTCGGCCGCTGGGAGATTGGCGCGCGTCTCCTCGCTCGCCGGCGGCAAGAGCTGACCCTGGTCATGGGCGGACTGGCGGATGGCGGCGCGCGGGCGGGCGTCGACGCGGATCTGCGTTCGGCCGGCCTCGACGTGGTGACCGTGCCGGAAGGTCAGGGGCAACCCTTCGACATCTTGCAGGCGGTGCAGATCCTGCGCGCGGGCGGCGTCGTTTCGCTCGCCGCGGATCGCGCCCACGGCGACGCGCGCAGGCTACGCCTGCCGTTTCTTGGGCACGTGGTATCCGTTGCGGCGGCGCCCTTCGCGCTGGCCCTGGTCAGCGGCGCGCCCTTGCTCGTGGTCTTCGCTGTGAAGATTGCTCCGCGCCACTACCGCTTTCTCTGCGCGGACCCGGTCACCTTGACCGCGGCCAATCGCGGCGACCGCCAGAAGGTCATGGAGCAAGCGGCGGCGGGCTACTTGCAACGGCTGTACGAGATGGCGCGAGCGTACCCCGAGCAGTGGCAGACCTTCGGCGAGTTCTTGCAGCACAGCGGATGAATCACCGGCGCGGGGGCGCAGCCGCCGGCTGGCCGAAGCGCCTGTCCGCCAGATCCGCGCGGCGCGGGACGAAGGTACCGTCCGCCATTTCCTTGCCCACCACTTTTTGCAGGAGCTTGTACATCTTGTAGGTCTGCGGCTCGTCTTGGTAGAAGGTGTCCCAAGCATAGTGGTACAGCTCGAGCAGGCGGTCGGGTGTCATGTGGCGCGGCTTGAAGACCACGTGATCGGCGGTGTAGAGAGCCCAGTCCGAGGTCAGGATGCGGCCTTCTTTGACCAGGTCGTCGCGCGAGCGCGTGTGCGGGAAGGGCGTCAACACCGTGAACTCGGCCAAGTCGAGCTTGATCTCGAGCAGGAAGTCCACCAGGCGCTGGATGTCGTCCTCGGTGTGCTCGTCGAGTCCGAGCAGGATGGTGCCCTCGACCGCGATGCCGTAGGCGTGATAGCGCTCGATGCGGCGGCGGATGAAGTCCGAGGTGTCGAACACCGCTTGGTACACGTACCAGGCGCCGGCCTGCGCCGCGAGGTCGAGTACCTCGTCGTCGTCCTCGATGGGGTGCGAGCACCACTTCTTCTTGAGCGGGATCATCTCGCGGAAGAGGTCTAGCTCCCACTGCTTGCTCTGCGCCAGTGAATTGTCGACGATGAAGAGGCGGTTGTTGTCAATAAGGGCCAGCTCTTCCACCACGCGTTCGAGGGGGCGCGGCCGAAAGCAGCGGCCGCCCAGGTAGTTGACCGCGCAGGGATAGCAGTTGAAGCGGCAGCCACGCGAGGCGTGGAAGAGATCCACCATGCGCACGCCCTTGTAGTTGTACAGCTCGCGCTGGAGGATCGACCGGCGCGCGGGACCGATCCGTTCCGTCGGCGCCGGGTCATTCAAGTAGTCATAGGTTGGCTTGAGCTGCCCCCTGCGGAAGTCCGCGAGCACCTGTTCCATGCGACCCTCGGCCTCGCCGAGGAAAACCGCGTCCGCGTGCGCCTGCGTTTCCTCCGCGTGCAACATGGTGGCGATGCCGCCGCAGATGACCTTGACGCCGCGGCGCCGGTACTCGTCGGCGATAGCCCAGCCGCGCTTCACCTGGCTGGTCAGCATCATCGAGATGCCGACGAAATCCGCCGCAGCATCGAAGTCGATCGTCTGCACGTTCTCGTCCACGAAATCCACCTCGACCTCGGGCGGCAACGTGGCCGCGAACACCACCGGCCCGTGCGGTGGCAGGTGAAACTCGGTCTGGCCCGTCAGCTTGGCCCACTTGGGATAGATGAGGCGAAACTTCACCCGCCTTTACCTAGCACGGGGAAGCCGGAGGTTCACCACAGAGGACACAGAGAACACAGAGGCCGGATGGGATAGGGTTTCCAGATCCGGATCCGAACCCTTCCTCTTCCGGTCCGGACTCTGTGCCCTCTGTGTCCTCTGTGGTGAATATCTGGCTCACTAGTCGTGGTCGACGAGCCGCATATCGAGGGTGTACCCCCCAGCGCCAGGTACGGTGAGGCGCACTTGCGGGAAGAAACCGCCGTCGGGGACACCCAGAAGCTCGATCTGCCGGGTGACATTCAGGTTGCGGTAGGTGCGAATTCTTGCGGGGCCACTTGTGCCCAGCTCGACCTCGGTGGCTTCGTGGCTGGGGAGCGACCACCGGCAGACGGTCTCTCCCGTGGCATATTGGCCAATTTCCGAGGGCTCGCCGGCGGGAGGCAGGAAGGCGTTGCCCACGTCGGCCATGAGGGCCGCGGCGAAGTCGGAACGGTCGAAGGGCGGCACCGCGCGCTGGATCACGAGACCACCACTGCCGCCGCGCTTCTGGAGCCCATCGTAGAGGCTGATACCCTCGGGGGACAGCAGGATGGCGCGCAGACCTTCGGGACCAGCCGCGGCCACTCCGACCAGCCCGCCGACGTACCCGAGGGGCAGGGTGGCAACGATGGTATGTGTGGCTCGCCAGGGCTGGGTCGGGAAGGCTTGCTGGCAGCGGATTGCGGCCACGTTGCGATCTTGTGCCGAGATGCCCGCCAATGGCGGCAGGTGCGCACAGGCCGCGCACAGGGCAAGCAGCGAGGCAGCGGCGAGACGCGGGCTCATCGCGGCGTCTCGAAGCGGTTGTCGGGAATGTCTCCGCCGTAGCGAGGATTCTCGAAGGCGATGTGCGTGACGCCCTCGCCCTGCTCGAAGATGTCGATGGCGCTGACGGTGCCGGGGCGCTCGCCGAAGACGATGGCGATACGCGAGATGATCTTGGCGAGCGATGGATCGAGCGGAACCAGGGCGACATGGGCGGGCTGGTCTCGGCTGGCGGGACGCAGCTCGGGCCGGAAGGTCTTGCTGGCGCTGAAGTTGCCGTCGAGCCACAAGTTGATCTCGCCGAGCACGATCTTCATGGCCTCGAGCTTGGCGCTCGAATCGGTGACCCAGGTCTCGCCGTGCTTGAGCAGTCGCTGGGCATTGCCCTTGCGCACGACCAGCAGGGTGGCAAGCGGGCTCTGGTATTCCCAGCGCAGGTCGTTCGGCCGCCGGTAGGCCATCACGCCGCGGGAAACCAGCGGCTTCTTCAGGATCTTGAGCGTGCGCGTCTGCACGAACGACGTTTCGATGGTCCTCACCGCGGCCGCGGCCCGGCGGACGCCGTCCCAATCCTGGTACCACGCCGGCGGCGCCGCGCCCGCCGCGCCCGCCGCAAGGAAACCGGCAATCGCCAGCAGCCAGTGCACGCCTACACCATCCCGCCGTTGACCGAGATGACCTGGCCGGTGATGTATGAGGCATCGTCGGAACAGAGGAAACGGACGACGCGCGCGACTTCTTCCGGTTTTCCGTAGCGGCCCATGGGGATCATCTTCTTCAGCATGTCGGGCGGCAGATCCTTGGTCATGTCGGTGTCGATGATCCCAGGCGCCACCACGTTCACGCGGATACCGATGCGCGCGACCTCGGAAGCCAGCGCGCGCGTGGCGCCGATGAGACCGGCCTTGGCCGCGGCGTAGTTCGTCTGGCCACGATTGCCGATGAGGCCGGACACCGACGAGATGGTGACCACGCTGCCGGTTTTGTGGGGGATCATCTTCTGGATGACCGGCTTGGTGACGTTGAAGAAGCCGCCCAGCGAGGTGTCGGTGACCTTGTGCCAGTCCGCGCTCGGCATCATGGCGAAGAGTCCGTCGGCCACGATGCCGGCATTGTTGACCAGCACGGCGATACGCTCGCGCCGCGCGAAGAGATCCGTCAGGGCCGCGTTGACCGCGGCCTCGTCGGCGACGTCGAAGGGGCATAGATCGCCGGTTCCGCCACGTTCGTCGATGAGCGCCAGGGTCTGCCGGGCGGCCGCTTCGTTGCTCCTGTAGTTGATGGCGACGTGGAGGCCCGCGGCCGCCAGCTCTACGGCGATGGCGCGGCCGATACCGCGGCTGGCGCCGGTAACGATGGCCAGGGGGCGGGAAGTTGGCGGCTGGGTCAAGGTTGTTCTCCGGGCAGGGCGTTGAGGTCGGGGCGGAACGCTTGAATCGCTCCGGTCAGCCATACCACGCCCGAGCCGTCCTTGACCTCGCCTTCGAAGGCCAGGTAGTTCGTCGCGCCGTGGGAGATGCGGACCGAGCAGAAGAGTTGCATCCCCACGGGTACGCTGGGCTGGGCGGGAGTGGCGGTGTGGATGCCGACGAGGAGGCCGCCGATGCCGGATTCCTTCTCATGCCGCTCTTTCCAGCCTTGCAGGACCGCCGCGGATTGCGCGATGAGCTCGACGAGCACCAGGGTGCGTACGTGCCCGTCTGCCGTCGTGGGCCACGCCTCGCGGACGATCGAGCTGGTCTCGATGGAAAGCTCGTCGATGCGGACGATGCTCTCCACCAGGCGCATGGGCAAGCGATGGGGAATCAGCTTCTCGATATCGATGGTCTTCAAGGTGGTGTCCATCATGCTCGATCCTGGGCAAGAACGATCCATTGCGGCGGCGGGGCGCCGGCGGCAAGCGGCGACATGGCCAGGCCGATGACCGCGTCGCAGACCTCGCCTTTCTCGTCGATGAGCCAGAGGTTGCAGAGCAGGCGCCGTGGCTCGACGCTCGTCGGGACGACGATGCAACGCCGCTCGCCGGCCGGGGTGGGCTTCGTCAACACCCGCGCCAGAAAGCCGGTCGGGTAGGCCACGATCCCCGCGTAGCATTGTCCCCACACGCAGGCTAGGTGCATGGCCGCGTCGAGCAGGTAGGGGCAGCTCGCCAGCGGGGGTGGCTGTCGCGGCGGCTCGGGGGAACGCACGCTGCCGATGCCGCCGTCAGGCCCCAAGCGAACGGTCCCGTGCAGATTGCAGTAGCGCGGCCCGAAGGGAATCAGCTCGCGATAGACGCGCGCGGCGGGCAGCTCGAAGGCGCAGGCGAGATCCGCTGGCGGACGTGGTGGCGGTGTGATCGGGGCACCCAACCGCGTGGGAAGCCCGCCGGCTTTGCCAGCCGACGGCGTGGCGAACCATCGCGGGAGGGCATGGGAACCCTTCGAGGGTTCCCAGGTCAACGTAGCTTCGGCATGCACGCGCGAGCGGCGCATGTCACCCACCAGAGAGATGCGCGAGGTCAAGGTCGCGCGCACGGCACTGTCGCGTGCTTCCAGCGCAACCTCGAAGGCACAGCGATCGATTTCGTCGGCCGGAAGAAAGCGAGGGAAGCTCACGTCGGTCATGGCCAGGGGAAGGGGCGGCCGCCCGTCCCACCCCGCTTGCTCGGCCACGGTTCGGACCAAGAGCTCGAGTAGCTCGACGGCGGGCAGGGTGGCCTTGCCGCCGATGACATGGTCCGCCAGGTCCGGCAACTCGGGCAAGGCGACGGGCAAGGCGGCCGGCACGGGCATCACTGGGGAAAGCGCTGGAAGATCCCGACGGTGATGGGATCGACCGCGACCGGCCGGCCCTTGCGGTTGGTCGCGCAGTGGCGCGTGAACCCGCGGCACAGCACGCTCCCGGTTACCGCGTTCGTGATGATGTAGTCGAAGGCGACCTGCACGGCCGCCAGCTCGCGGAAGCGCGTATGGACAAAGATGGGCTCGTCGTAGTCGATGGGCCGGAAGAAATCGAGGCCGAGCTGGAAGATGGGGTAGACGTAGCCATCCGCTTCGACCTGGCGGAGCGGAAAGCCCGCATCGCGAAGCAGGGTCGCGCGCCCAAGCTCGAAGAAGCGGAAGTAGTTGCCATGGTAGACGACGCCTGTGCGATCCGTGTCGGCGAACAGGATACGATAGGAGACGCGGTGCCAGACCAGCCCGGAAACCTGGTCGCGCACGTAGCGCTTGTCGCTGGCGTAGGGGACGGGGTTGAAGTCAGGGGCGCGCATCTAAATTCCGCGGAAGATCACGCAGCAGTTGGTTCCACCGAACCCGAACGAGTTGGAGAGCACGAGCTCGTGCGGGTGCGGCCGGCTGGCGGTCACGAAGTCGGCACCGGCGAGCTCGGGATCGGGAAGGTAGTTGAGCGTAGGCAAGACGGTCTGCCGTTCGAGCGCCATGAGCGCGAGCACGGCCTCGACCGCGGCCGCGGCGCCGAGGGAATGGCCGACCTGGCTCTTGTTGGCGGTGATGGGAACGCGGGGCAGGCGGTCGCCGAAGATCTCGCGCAGGCAACCCACCTCGACGGCGTCTCCAGCGGGCGTCGAGGTGCCGTGCGCATTCACGCTGCCGATGGCGGCCGCGTCGATCTCCGCGTCGGCGAGTGCCTCGCGGATGGCGCGTACGATGGTCGGCTGATGGGGGCGGGTGAAGTGATGCGCGTCCGAGGTCCAGCCGATGCCGGCGACTTCGGCCGTCGGCGCCAGGCCGTGCGCGGCGACCACCTCCTCGGCCGCCAGCACCACGGCGGCCGCGCCCTCGGCGAGCACGAAGCCGCGCCGGTCGACGCTGAACGGGCGCGAGGCTTGCCCCGGATCCGCGACGGCCCGATCCGTGCTGCGCAGCTTGAAGCTGGCGTTCATGTTGGCGAAGCCGAGCACGATCTCGGGGATGAGCGGCATCTCCACGCCGCCCACCACGGCGAAGTCCACCTCGCCGTCGCGCACCATGCGCGCGCCGAGCCCGATGGCGTGGTTGCCCGAGGCGCAGGCGCTCTGGGGCGAGAAAATGGGACCGGTGAAGCCGAGCACGGCGCCGGCCTTGCCCGCGGGCACGTTGGCACAGATGTTGGGCAGCAGGAAGGGGCTAACGCCGTTGGCGCCGATGTTGCCGTAGCGGACGAAGGCCTGGCGCAGGCTGTCCGCGCCATTGATGGCCGAGCCGATGAGACAGGCGGTACGCGGCCCGGCGCCGTCGTTCATCGGCAGCTTCGCGTCGGCGAGTGCGTCCTGGCAGATGGCGATGGTCTCGATCACGTAGGCGGCGTTCCAGTTGTGCCGCTCTTTCGGCGTGTCGAAGGCATACCGGCGGTCTTCGCGTCCCGGGATCTCGCCAACGACCATGGTGCTTCCGACATCGCAGCGCGAGAGCAGGCGCAGGCCGGACTGGTTGGCGGCGGCGCGCGTCCAGGTCGCCTCCGCGGTGGCGCCCAGCGCGGTCCTGGCGGCGCGGCCGATGACGAAAACGCGGCGGTTCTTGGGGGCTTTCATGCGAGGGGTAGGTGGTGTTCTATGGCATGCCGTTGGGCGATTCCGCAAGGCTTCGTTGCGCGAGGCGCAGCGGGCGCCAGCGACGCAACCTTCGATTGACGGCCCAAAAGGGCGCGTGGTAGTGGCAGGAGGCGCGACTGGAAGCGCCGCAGATGGATCACAGCACAGCCTATAAGCTCATCGTCGAATATCTCTCGCAACGTTTTGGCGTCCCCCTCGACAAGATCAAGCCCGANNAGGTCAACGAGGAGCAGGCCCGGCGCATCCGCACCGTCGAGGATGCCGTCCAGTACGTGCTGGCGAACCTGCCCGAGAACGTGCCGCAGCCCTGATGGTCCGCTTCCGGCCGACGCTTGAATTTCGCCGGGGTGACGAGCTCGTGACCCACGTGGTCGCGTCGCCGGACGCAACCTGGTTCCAGGGACATTTCCCCAACGCGCCGCTTCTGCCTGGGGTGGCCATGATGGCCCTGGTCGAGGACTCGCTGCTCCACTTCTGGTCGGACGCGGACCAGCCTGCGGTCGAGGTGGCATCCTACCGGCGGGTTCGCTTTCGCCAGCGGGTGGAGCCGGGGGCGAACCTGCGCGCGCGCGTGCGCCGGGTGGACGGGGAGCATTTTCGGTTCTCCGTCGAGCTGGGCGGAGCGGCGGCGTGCACCGGCGAGTGCAGCGTCAAGTCGCGCGGCGGGCAGGGAACACCAGCGCGGCCGAGCTCAGCCGAGCGAACGTGGTCGGGCATCGATCGTTCCGGTCGTGCCCGATTCACCTCGGACGGCGCCACGCTCGGCGAGGTGGCGCGATTCGCGGCCCGGTTGTGCGATCTCGCCGCGGGCGGGGCGCCCCCCAAGGTTTGCGTGGCGTCCGCGGATCGGGTCGAGGTCGCGGCGGCGGTGCTGGCCGCGCTCGCCGGCGGGATCGAGGCGATTTTCCCGCCCGCGCTGACCGCCGAGGCCGTGGCGGCGACGGTGACGGCCAGGCCGTTTTCGCACTGGCTGGGGCCGGCCGAGTGGTCGGAGAGGCTGGCGGGACTGGTGGCGGTTCGCGTTTCGGCCGATGTGTCCTTGCGCGCGGGGCGTGCCTTGGGTCTGGCGGACCCAGATGTCGCCCGCATCTTCCTGCAAACCGGCGGCACCACTGGGCAGCCGCAGGGTTGGCCCAAGACGGCGCGCAATCTGCTCGACGAGGTGGCGGCGCATGTGCGCGGCCTGCGTGTCGAAGCGGACGACCACATCCTGGCGACCGTGCCACCACACCATATCTACGGCCTCCTCTTCTCGGTGCTGCTTCCCCTGGGTTCGGGCGCCACGGTCGAGCGGACCTCGCCCTTTTTCCCGCAGGAGATTGTCGAGCTCGTCGCGCGGACGCAGGCGACCGTCCTGGTCAGCACGCCCGCGCACCTGCGCGCGCTGTCGACCATCACGTGGACCGCGCACCGGCTGCGCCTCGTGCTTTCGTCCGGAGCGCCACTTGCCACCGTGGACGCGGCAGCTTTTCACGGGCGCACGGGTCTGTGGCCGCTCGAGATCTATGGCTCGACCGAGACGGGCGGCATCG
>PNBO01000232.1:5261-5798 GCA_003136095.1 Myxococcales bacterium | reverse complement strand
TTGGCGCACGAGATTGCGGGTAGCGCGGAAGCGGCGGTACACGCGGTGGTGCGGCGCGGGGAAGAGCCCGAGCAAGCGGCGCAAGCCGTGGAAGGGCTGGCGGCTTCGGTGCGCGAATTCGAGGCCACCCATCCGAAGCTGGTGGAAATCGTGGACCGGCTGGCGCTCACCCTCTCGAACATGGGGATTTGAGTTTCCCCAAATACCGGGAGCCGAGCCTCACAGGTGCTTCGGCGCTTCCTCGTCCTTGGCTGGGGGCTCCTTGGTCTGGGCTTCCAGCGCGCGGCTGACCACGTCGCGGGCGCCCAGTCCGACGGCCAGGGCGAGGGCGAGCACGACGCCGCCGAAGAGCAGGGCGAAGGCGATCTTGACGATGTCGCCGCCCACGCCCAGGTGATCGAGGGCCATGGCGTAGGTCACGATGAGCAGCAGCCACTTCATGATCTGGCTGATGAGCCGCGCCGACTGGATTTGCATGTTGACCGCCCCCACGAGGACGCTGCGGGCCAGGAAGCGGGCGAGCAGGCTGCCGAAGAA
>PNBO01000232.1:1310-5202 GCA_003136095.1 Myxococcales bacterium | reverse complement strand
CGCGCATCGAACTTCACGCCCCGGAGCATCCGCCGGAGCGCGATGCGAATCATCCAGGCCAGGAGCGCGGACAGCAACAGCGCCAGGAACATGGCCAGGAGGCTCGGGAGAAATGCCGCCAAGCCGGTGAGCACGCGTTCGAGCGACGCGCCCAGGGTTTCTTCGACGTTCTTCCACATGGTGAGCTGTCCTTTCATCGGAATTTCATGGATTGAACCGGTCGGGGGATCGCCATCGGGAAATCAAGTAGGGCTTCTGGGCTTCGTAGGTCTGGCACAGCCGTTCCAGACGCTGCTCGCCTTCCGCGTTGGTCGCCGCCTGCATCTCGCGCACGAAGGACGCCAGCCACCCGAGATAAAGCGGCAGGAACGCGCCCAGAAGGTGCTTGCGGTTGAGGGTGCGCACGCGGTAGCCGAGCGCGAAGTCGAACACGGTCCGGCACCACAGCTCGTCGGGCAGCGCGAAGGACTCGGCGGGTGCGGCCGCGATGCGCTTGAGCTCGAGCAGGCTGGCGGGCGGCAGCACCAGGGACCACAGGTCGGCAAGGTTGCGGAAGCCGAGCCGGTACGACTCGACNNTGGGCTGCGAGCCGCGCGCCCTCTGCCAGACCGCGGCGTTGCGGCTCATGTCCTCGAACAACGAGCCGAGTACGTGGGTCAGGGTGGTGCCGAGGTCGGCCGGGGTGCCGAGCGCGGCCTGGTGTTTCTCGCCCAGGCGCGCCTGGCATACCTTGAACCCTCCGCAGATGGCCTGCGTGGTGGTCCAGATGTCGGTGCCAAAACGCGCCAGATCCGTGCCCCAGATGTTCTGCGCGAGACAGCGCTCGACCAGCGCCGCGGAACATGCGTACTCGCCGCCCATGGGCTGCTCGACCTGCCGGCCGTAGAGCGAGCGGACGAGCGGCCGCACGATGCCGCTGTTGATCGTTCGGTCGAGCCGGTGGCGGGCGTAAAGCGGGACGACGAAATCGAAGCCCTGTTCCAGGACCGGAACGCCGAGTTGGCGGATCCACTCCGGCGGCACGGCGGTGAGGTCGGGGCTGAACATCAGACAAGCGCGCGCGCCGATGTGCCGCGCGATACGCAGGGTCAGGCGCAGCCCGTCGCCCTTGCCCGGGATCCCGTGGTAGGGCATGTCGAGATCCTGGGCGGGCAGGATCGCCTGCACCAGAGGCGCGGCGTCGCCATCCGGCAAGGCGACGAGCTGCTGGGCGGTTCCGTCCGTCGAGCCGGAGTCGGTGTTGACGAGGATGGCCCGCTTGTCCGGGAAGGCCTTGCGCAGTCCCCGCCGGATCGACTCGGCCACCCCGATGATGGTGGCGGCGTTGTTGTAGCTGGGCAAGCCAACGACGATCTCGGCGCCGCCGTGCTGGCGCAGCAATTCGGCGATGTCGGTGGGGAGCGGATTCTGGTCAGGCATGGTTTCCGCGCACGGGTCGTCGCCTTACGCTAGCCCGGCAGCTCGCGGCAGAGCGCCAGGATGCCAAGCAGGGGAATGCGCGTCCAGGCGGGCCGGTGGTTGAGCTCGTAGTTGAGCTCGTAGAGCGCCTTGTCGAGCAGGAAGGCGTCGAGCAGGAGGCCGAGCTCGGCATTGCCAGAGGGAATCAGGTCGGTGCTGGCGACCGCCTCGCGGTAGGTGGCGAGAAACGCGGCCGACACGCAGTTCTCCCACAGCTTGGCCCACGGCTCGAGCGGGGCTGCGTCGCGCGGGTGGCGGGCGACGAAGGACTGGTAGCCGACCTGGGCGGCGTAGCTGAACGAACGCAGCATGCCGGCCACGTCCCGCAACGGAGACTTGGGCGTGCGGCGCTCGGCGAGGGGCCGGGCCGGCTCGCCCTCGAAGTCGAGGATCACGAAGTCGTCCATGACCCGCAGGACCTGGCCGAGATGGTAGTCGCCGTGGATGCGCGTGACCTTCAAGGAGATGTCGAGGTCCTCCATGCCGCGAAAACGGTCGGCGATCTCGCGCCTCCGGCCCAGCACCAGGGCGGCGTGCTCGACCACCTCGTCGGGAAAACGCGCGATGTTCATCTTGAGCGCGTCGAAGACTTGCCCGGCGTGCTCGCGCAACTGCTGCGAGAGCGCGCCGAGATCGCTGCGCGACATGGCGCCCGGCGCAAAGCCGCTCCCCGGGGCGCCGGCCGCGAGATCGATGTGCAGCTCGGCGGTGCGGCGGGCGAGCGTGCCCGCGGCCTTGGCGTAGAGCCCCACCACGTCCATCGCCTCGCTCGACAGGAAATCGCCCAGCGAGGACAGCACGGGCCGGCGCAGCAGCGCGCGCAGGCCCTGCGCGAAAGGCTGCGTGGCCTGGTGCTCGTAGTAGCGGCCCAGCTCTTCCAGCGTCCACGACCAACCGTCGCCCTGGTTGTCGACCAGGTTCTGGAACATACCGAGCGTGGTGTCCTCGCCCTCGCGGGGCGCGTAGCGCAGCGAGCCCACGAAGGTCGGCACATGCGCGTTCCGCCGTTCGTCGCTCATGTATTGCGTGACCTCGCAGTCCGGGTTGGGGCCGGGCTCGAGGCGGCGAAAGACCTTCATGATGATCTTCTCGCCGAAACGCACCGAGGTGTTGCTCTGCTCGGCCGAGCTGCGCTCGGTGACGAGTGGCTCGCTCTCGTCGCCGCGCAGGGCCGCGAACGACTGCCCCGCCGTACCGATCAGGGTACCGGTGACGAAGGGCACGCGCAGCCCCTGCCCCACCACCTGCAGCAGCCACTGGCACAGACCTTCGTCCACCGTGGCGTCGACGATCTCGCCCCTGCCGCCCCGGCATTTCGCCACGCCGGCCTGCGGGTAGCGCTCGAGGCACGCCGGCGCCAGCTCGACGGGCAGCCGGATAAGCGGGAGGAAGTAGGCCTCGTCGGGGCCCTCGAAGTAGCGGACGTCGATGATGAGCAGGGCCACGTCGAGGTCGGGAACCACGGCCAGGTCGCGGATGGCGACGTGATCGATGTGGCGGGCCTTGCCGCCGAACCAGCGCTGGCGGACGAGGAACTGCGGCAGCACGTGCTCGAGCTGCGGCCGGACCGGCCCGCCCATGAGGTCGGACCAGCTCGAAAAGTCGAGGGCGGGCTCCTCGCTCGCGGGCTCCTCGCTGATGCCTCCCGTCTGGGCGGTGGCCTGCAGCTCGAACCAGAAATGCCCATAGGGCGCCAGGGTCAGCGCGTAGGGCGCCTTGCGGATCTTGGCAAACTCGACGTAGCCCAGCATCTCGACCGGGACCAGGCCCTCGAAGCGCGACAGGTCCAGCTCGGTGGGCTGGGCGAAGCGGGAGAGATTGGCCACGCAGAGGACCTTCTCGCCNNGGCGATCATGTTGCGCGTCCAGTTGAGCAGCGAGGCCGACTCGCTCTGTTGCGCCTCCACGTTGATCGATTCGTAGCCGTAGACCGGATCCATGACCACGGGGCTGTAGAGCTTGCCGGGCGTGGCCCGCGAGAAGCCCGCGTTGCGGTCGCTGGTCCATTGCATGGGCGTGCGCACGCCGTTGCGGTCGCCCAGATAGACGTTGTCGCCCATCCCGATCTCGTCCCCGTAGTAAATGATGGGCGTGCCGGGAAAGGACAGCAGGATGCTGTTCATCAGCTCCAGCCGGCGGCGGTTGTTGTCGAGCAAGGGCGCCAGCCGGCGGCGGATGCCGACGTTGATGCGCATTTGCGGATCGTTGCTATACGCCAGGTACATGTAGTCGCGCTCTTCCTTGGTCACCATCTCGAGCGTCAGCTCGTCGTGGTTGCGCAGGAAGAGACCCCACTGGCAATTGTCGGGAATGTCGGGGGTCTGCCCCATGATCTCGACCACCGGGTGGCGGTCCTCGAGACGCAGGGCCATGAAGAGCCGGGGCATGAGCGGAAAGTGGAAGGCCATGTGGCATTCGTCGCCCGCGCCGAAATA
>PNBO01000232.1:0-1297 GCA_003136095.1 Myxococcales bacterium | reverse complement strand
AGCGCATCCACGCCCAGGTCGAGCCAGAAGCGCATGCAGTCGACGATCTCGCGCACCACCTCGGGGTTGTCGTAGTTGAGGTCCGGCTGGTGCGAGAAGAAGCGGTGCCAGAAGTACGCCTGGGCCACCGGGTCCCAGGTCCAGTTCGACTTCTCGGTGTCGGTGAAGATGATGCGCGCGTCCTTATACTTCTGATCGGTGTCGCTCCAGACGTAGTAGTCGCGCTCCTTCGATCCGGGCGGCGCCTGCCGCGCGATCTGGAACCACGGGTGCTGGTCCGAGGTGTGATTGACGACCAACTCGATCATGACCTGCATCCCGCGCGCGTGCGCCGCGGCCAGGAAGTCCTGGAATTCCTCCATCGTACCGTACTGGGGATGGACGTTGCAGTAGTCCGAAATGTCGTAGCCATCGTCGCGCAACGGGGACGGGAAGAACGGCAGCAGCCACAGGCAGGTGACGCCGAGATCTTGCAGATAGTCGAGCTTGTGCAGCAGGCCCGCGAAGTCGCCGATGCCATCGTTGTTGCCGTCGAAGAACGCCTTGACGTGCAGCTCGTAGATGACGGCGTCCTTGTACCAGAGGGGATCGCTGGCGCTGCCGCTTCGCTTGGTCATGCTGGCCGTGGGTCCTTCCGCAGGATGGCGCTTTCCGCAAGAGTACCACGGGGACCGAAGAGACCGCTGCCGTCGCATGTCCTTGAACGCGCTGCNNTGGAGATAACGATGAAACGAGTCGCGCGCTTCCTGGTCGTTCTGCTGGCCGCCGGCGCCCTCCTGGCGTGGGTGGCAGCGGCCGTCGTCGAGCGCACGACGCGGCACTGGTTCGAGGAGGACGTCGTCGAGCGGAGTGGCCGCGTCGCGAATGGCGCGCGCCAGGTCTTGCTCGCCAACTGGACGCCGGGCCAGGCCGAGGCCCTCGCCTCCATCCTGGCCAACCTCGCGCGCAACGAGCGCATCCTGGCCGCGACCGCGTGCACGGAAGAGGGACAGATGCTGGCGCGCACGCCACTTCTGCCGGCGCAGCTCACCTGCCCGGCCATCGTCAAGCGCATGGGCGAAGCCAGTGCCTGGTCCACTCCCTCGGCCGGATCATCCCCGGTATGGGGAGCCGTGTGGAATGTGCCCGGCGGCAACGTCCACGTCAGCGTGGTGCCGCTCGCCGTGCCCGGGCAGCCGCCCGGTCTTCTGGTCCTGGTCCACGACCTCTCGTTCGTCGAGCGCCGCGAGGCCAAGACCCGCAGCTTCCTCTTCGTCGCCTTCGGGCTTCTTGCCCTGGGCGCCTCGGTCATCACCAT
>PNBO01000208.1 GCA_003136095.1 Myxococcales bacterium | reverse complement strand
TCCTCGGGACCGTTCACGATGCCGTCCCCGCAGTAACCACCCCACGTGCACTTCGTGGTGCAACCACCGTAGGAAGTGTCGTCGTTGGCTCCCGAGCACGTGGTCGGCACCGGCACCGTGCCATCACCGCAATCGCAACTGTCGGTGCCGTTGACGACGCCGTCGCCGCACCTCGGCGTGCACACGGTGCGCGTGCGGTTGAACTGGCCCAGGGTCAACTTGTAGCTCGACTGAGTCACCCTTCGTTCGGCCTGGAAGACGACGATCTCGTAGATCTTGCCCACGGTGAGATTGAATGTGGTGGCGGCCGTAGCATCGAGCGTGATGCTGCCGGAGGACGCCTGGTGCACGCCGCCGAGATCCACCGCCAGCTGGCCGTTCACGAAGACCCAGACGTCGTCGTCGCCGATGAACGACAGGGCCTCGCCACCCTGGTACTCGAACCAGTAGCGCACCTCGCTGGTGAAGGAGAAGTTGTGCAGGGCGTTGTCCGTGCTCTTCTCGAGGAACGGGATCTCCGGCCCGTCCGGCGGCGTGGCCCAGCCACGATCGTCGAGGGGGAAGAAGGGAGGGGTCGTCCAGGCGCCGGTCGTCCGGTTGTAGGTCCCGGAGTGGTCGTAGACGTAGGTGCCGTTCGCCCCCGCGACAAGCGGCAGGGTGTCGATCACGACCGTCGAGTAATTGGAGTCGTGGTACCAGGAGTTGAAATCGGTCGCGTTGGTGGTCATGGACATGGTCGTGTCCACCGCCGAGTTGTACTGCGGCTTGCGATCGGACCCGAGCGCGTCGAGGACGATGTTCGTGACCACCCTGCCAGACGGCGTGGGGACCTCGAAATTGGGATGCGGCAGCGGATCCGTGGTCCTGGTGGCGTTCGACGGGATCATGTCGCGAAAGACAACGGGCACCGTGGTGGTGGTCTCCGCGACGACCGTGCAGCTCCAGCCCGGTTCGAGCTTGCAGTCCGACGAGCAGCCGTCGCCCGAGCTCCGGTTGCCGTCGTCGCATTCCTCCTCGGGCAGTTTCAGGCCGTCGCCACAGGGCGAAGTGCAGCCGTTCGGGTCGAGGTTGCCGGTGCAGACCGGCTCCGCTTTGCAGTCCATGCTGCAGCCGTCGCCGGGAACGGTGTTGCCGTCATCGCACGATTCGGCGCCTTCCTTGTTGTGATCGCCGCATACCGTCTTGTGGCAGGGCTGTCCCGGATTGGGACAGGCATAGCCGGTCTCCACCTTGCAGGTTGCTGAGCACCCGTCGTCGCTGTCGGTGTTGCCGTCGTCGCACTCCTCCGAGCCGGTCCGCAGGCCGTCGCCGCACTTGGCCTGGCAGGGCGCACCGGGCGCCGGGCACGACCAGCCCGGCTCGACCTGACTGCAATCCGCCGAACAGCCGTCGCCACCATTGGTGTTGTGATCGTCGCAGGCCTCGTTGCCAGAGACGATGCCGTCGCCGCATACCACGGTCGAGATACAGGGAGAACCGGGCGTGGGGCAGGCCCAGTCGGACTCGATCTTGCAGTCAGAGGTGCAGCCATCACGCGAGGCGGTGTTGCCGTCGTCACACTCCTCCCACCCGGTCTGCAGACCGTCGCCGCATTTGGGCTGGCAGGGCACGCCGGGCGCCGGGCACGACCAGCCCGGCTCGACCTGACTGCAATCCGCGGAACAGCCATCGCCGCTATGGGTGTTGCCGTCGTCGCACATCTCCCCACCGGTCTGGAGGCCGTCGCCACATTTGGGCTGGCAGCGCACGCCGGGCGTGAGGCACGACCAGCCCGACTCGAACTTGCACTCGTTGGTGCAGCCATCACCCCCCGTGGTATTGCCGTCGTCGCACTCTTCGGTTCCCTCGAGGACACCGTTGCCGCAGGTCGTACTGACACAATAGACCGACCCGTCGATGGTGACGCAACTCGTGCCTCCGGTCTCGAACGCGGCCAGGGCATCCGGCTGATTGATCACCACGATCTCCACGTCCCGAGCGAGGTCAGGTCCAAGATCGGGCTTTCCGGTACTAGCGTCGACGTTAGGAGAACTCGCTACACCGCCGACGTTACAGCCAGCGAATGCGCACCCCACGAACAGGACGAGCGCGATTCTTGCCAAGCACTTGTGCATACTCCTGCCTCCTCGGTCGGGTTCGCTTCCACCGCCCGCAGCGAAACCCGACGGAACATGTTTCTACCACGAATCGACCCGTCTTTCGATCATGCGCGCGCCCATCTCGCAGTGCTCTCTGAGCATCGCGGCAATCGCCGCGGGTTCTCACGAACAGCACGCCGCCACCCACGGCGGCCTTGCGGCGGGACGTGACACCCGTGGATGGGGATTGCTCTCGCCCATTCCATTCATCTTAGCACCACTAGGAACTAGGCTCGACTTGAACCTGCACACGGGAGCCCTGCGCACCTACTGGTCCGGCAATCACACCCCGACGCTGGCCTTCGGCGCGCCCTTGCTGGTCCTGGACATGTCCGAGCACGCCTACCAGATGGACTACGGCGCGGCCGCGGCCAAGTACATCGACGCCTTCATGCGGAACGTCGACTGGCAAGAAGTGAACCGCCGTTTCGAGCGGACAGCGAAGCTGGGCTCCCTCTTCACACCGCCAGCCAAGTAGACAGGCAAGCTAGTTGATCAGGCACGATGTGCCGCTCTGCAATTTCCTCCTCGAGCGATTTGCCCACATGGCCCCCAACACCGCATTGCTCTGCATCGAAAGGAAGAAGACTGCGGTTGGTGCCAGCAAATGGTTCGATGCCCGATACACCATCCAGCTAACGAATCCCGTGGCGAGCTGAACGGCGAGAAAGGTACGCTTGTAGTAGTGCCACATCTTCATTGCCTCCTGTAAACCTGGTCAAAGGGATGCTTTCCACATCTAAAGGGTGTCCTTACCGCGCTCGCCGGTGCGGATGCGCACCACTTCTTCCAGGGTGCTGATGGTGATCTTCCCATCGCCGATTTCTCCGGTACGGGCGGCGGCGACAATGGCATCGACCACCGGACCCGCGCAATCGTCATCGACAAAGCACTGGATCCGCACCTTGGGCACGAAGTCCACCGCATAGGCCGAGCCGAGAGGGACCTCCTTCTCGCCACCGGTTCGACCGAGTCCCTCCACCTCCGACACCGTCATGCCGTTGCCGCCAGCGGCGAAAACGCGCGCCTTGACCTCGTCGAGCTTGAATGGCTGGATGATGGCTTCAACCTTCTTCATCTGCCCCGACCCCCTGCATGGCAGCGACCAGCTCTAGGTGTAGCAAGAGGTCAATGGCGTGGGCATTTCACTTTCGTGAAATTCTCGTTAATAGGCGCTCCACATCCCGAAACAATTCCATGGTGCGCTCGATGGCCGAGGCCGCGGGCCATCGCATGCCCAATTTTGGTCGCTTCGCGGTGCTGGCGGTGGCGATTCTCACGCCCGTCTATCTCGCCACCCTGTTGTTGCTTGGTCAGTCCCGATCGGCCATCGGTCTTTCCGAGGTTCCATGCGGCGATGCGAAATGGGCGTTTAGCCCTTGTACGCGCGTTATCGCAATGCTGCATAACAAGGTGTCGCGCCCTACGTCGGGCAACCTCCTCGTGGGAGCGGTCCTCGGCAGGTGTCACCGACGAGCCGCGAAGCCAATTGGGCGCGCCGACCGGACTTCCAGCGCAAACGGTTGTTTCTGTACTGTAACTGTGTCGTAGACACAAGCGCGTTCCCTGCGATTTCCATATTTCCAAAATGCCTTTGCAGTTTAACCAACGTTTCACCGCGGCGACATTGATCCGCCATTGCCCTTTGCTAAAGCTACTGTGTGAAGCCGAAGCATGCACGCATGACCGACAACGAAAGGAGCGAGTGAGCGACAATGGCAACCACAGCAACCCCGACAGCCTCTTCCCCGTCGCGGGCCACCCTGGGCCTCACGGGACTGACCATGAACGCAATGGCCTTGATTGCCCCGGGGGCCTTCCTCTGGCTGACCTTCTTCATCCAGTCCGTGTATGGCGCGCCCATGGCCGCGTCGGGCATGTGGTTCGGCATCCTCGCCGCGCTGCTGCTCTGTCTGGCCACGGCCATCGCCTACGCCGAGCTGTCGAAGCTCTATCCCGGAGCGGGATCGTCCTACTTCTTCGCCGAACAGGCCTTCCTCTCCAAGTCCAAGGCGTTCCGCTATGCGCGCGTGGCCAAGTTCATCGTGGGCTGGGCCAGCCACCTCTATTACTGGGTTTATCCCGGCTTGATGGTGGGAACCACCGCGTTGGTGGTGGGTTACGTCACGGGGCAGGTGTGGCCGAGCGTCTTCAACGCGGCAGTGCCCAGCCCGATCTTCATGATGGTGTTCTCCGTGGCCTTCGCCTTCGGGGTCGCGTACATCGCCTTCCGAGGTGTCACGGGCACCACGGCGGTGAACACCGCCATCAATGTCATCCAGATCGCGGCACTTCTCGTTTTTTCCGCGATTGCCGTCGGCTACCGGGCGAATCACCCGGAAGGCTCGGTGGGCTTCACGCTCGATCCCAACGGGAACGCCATCAACAAGGTCATCGCGATGGACGCCAAGGGACAGCCGGTCAAGGATCCCGAGGGGAACTTCGTCTACGCCAAGAACCCGGACGGCACCGATCAACCTTTCCTGGTCTCGTATGCGCCGTCCGGGGCCTACAACACGGTCCCGGATCCGTCCGATGCCACCAAGCAGGTTTCGGCCTTCCAATACCACGCCAGCGCGAAATCCGTCGTTGCGCCGCATAAGTTCAGTTACGTCATCATTCAGGCTTGCATCGCGATCTTGATTCTCGTCGGATTCGAATCCGTGACCTCGATGGGAGAGGAGGCAAAGAACGCCAAGCGCGACATCCCCCGGGCGGTCATCTTGTCCCTGCTGATCCAGGGATTGGTCTGTTACCTCATCGAATATTTCGCGGCCAATTACTTCTTGAACAACGGGTACCAGATCAGCAACGCCACGGCCTCGGCCGCGCCGATTGGCGACATGATGATCATCGCCGGCACCTGGCTGTTCGGCAGCCCCGCCGCGGGCAAGGCCTTCATGCTCGTGCAGGCNNTTCCTGGCCCTCATCGGCACGACCCTGTCGTGCATGAGCACCGGCGCGCGCGTGACCTACGCCATGGGCCGGGACGAGGAGATGGGGTCGCACTTCGGGCTACTCCACGGCACGAAAATGACCCCGCACCGGGCGATCTGGACCCTGGCCTTGATCTCTGCCGTCATCGGGGTCGTCGCGGTCGCCTTCAACTTTTGCGGACCCGCCGCACTCGCCGACGACGTGGTCAAGGGACTGCCGCAGAACGCCTGGTATAGCTTCCTGGTCTTCGGTCACGACACCGCCGCCAAGATCCCGCAGAGCCTGCTGGTCGTCACCCTGGTCAGCAACTTCGGCACCTTCCTGCTCTACATGATGACCAACATCGTCGCCATCGTGGCCTTCCGCGAACACCACTTGTTCAATGGGTTCAAGCACATGTTCGTGCCGGTGTTCGGGCTGGCGGCCAACCTGGTCTGTATGCTCTTCTTCATCATCGGACCTTCTTTCGTCCCGGGCATGAGCTCGAAAGAGCCGTTCTTCGCCCTCGGCGTGGTCGGGGCATGGGGCATCTTCGGGGCGGTGTACTTCTTGCGCGCCAGTCGCCGCAGGGGCAAGGAGATCCTCCTGTCACAGGTGCCGGCCTAGAGCTGCGTCCCCGTGGAGGCGGCATCGGCGCAACGGTTCGCCACCGCTGCGCCGTTTTGCTAGGCTCGGATATCCACCATGGAAATCACCTACGGTTCAGCGACCTCGGCCGGGGCCGTGCGCGCCAACAACGAGGATTGTGTTGGCTTTTCCCGGCCGGGCGAGGGCGAGGAACGGCAGCAGCGCGGGGCGGTCGCGGTGCTGGCGGATGGGGCGGGCGGCCACGGTTTCGGGGAGGTCGCGAGTCAACTCGCCGTCGAAGCGGTCGTCCGCTGCTTCAGCGAAGCCGCGGCGGAGCTGACGCCCAATCAGGTGTTGTGGCGCGCTTTCAACCAGGCGAACCTCGCGGTCTACGACGAGGGCGTCCGGCGGCAAACCCAGGGCGAGCGGCGCATGGCCACGACATTGACGGCGCTCATTCTGCGCTACAACGAGCTCTTCATTGGCCATGTCGGGGATTGCCGCGCCTACCTGATTCACCAGGGGCAAGTCGAGCGACTGACGGCGGACCATTCCTACGTGGGATTGCAGGTGAAGATGGGGTTGCTCTCCGAGCACGAGGCAGCCCACAGCGACATGCGCACCATGCTCACGCGCTTGGTCGGAGAGAACCCCACCGTGCAAGTCGACTTCGGTAAGGCCCTGTTGCACGAGGGAGACTTCGTCGTCCAGTGTTGCGACGGCGTGCATGGCTGCGTCACCGAAAGTGAGATCTGCGAGACGCTCTTGCGCTATCCGCCGCAGGAAGCTTGCCAGCACTTGCTCGACATGGCCGTCAAGCGCGGCTCCGAGGACAACGTCACGGTTCAGGCGATGCGGGTCGACAAGGTCAGCCAGCTCGGCTATTACCGGGGAGCCCCCGTCTTCTACGAGGAGCCCAAGACCAAGATGACCGGCGAGCCGCAAATTGGCCAGGTGCTCGACGCCCGCTTCGAAATCACCGAGCTGATCAGCCGGAGCGGCATGGCTTCGATCTTCAAGGCAGTGGATTTGGCGAGTGGCGACACGGTGGCTCTGAAAGTCCCCTTCCTGCGTTTCGAAAGCGACCCGGCCTTCTATTCGCGTTTCGAGCGCGAGGAGGAGATTGGCAAGTCGCTCGACCACCCCGGTATCTTGAAGATCATTCCGGTGGAAACGGCGAAGAAGAGCCGCCCCTACTTCGCGATGGAGTACCTGCGCGGCCGCACGCTCGACGAGGTGATCCGGGCCGAGGAAAAGCTGCCGGCCGACAAGGCGCTGGCCTTCGCCAGCCGCATCTGCGATGCGCTCGACTATATGCACGCGCGCAACATCGTTCATCGCGACTTGAAGCCCGCCAACGTCATGATCTGCGACGACGGCAGCATTCGCATCATGGACTTCGGCATCGCCAAGGCGCAGGCCATGCGGCGAATCACCTTTGGCGGGTTTTCCCCTACCATGGGAACGCCGGACTACATGGCGCCCGAGCAGGTCAAGGGCAAGCGCGGCGATGGCCGCACCGATCTCTACAGCCTGGGCGCGATGCTCTACGAGATGGTGACTGGCCGCGTGCCCTTCGAGGCCCCCAACGCCTACATGGTCATGAACGCGCGGCTCATCGGCGATCCGCGCGCGCCCCGCAAGCTCGCCCCGGAGATCTCGCCGCAGGTCGAGGAAATCATTTTGCACGCCATGGAGCGCGACCCGGTGGACCGTTACCCGGACGCCGCCGCGATGAAAGCGGAGCTCGATCATCCGGAAAGTGTCGCGCTGACTGGGCGGCACGAGCGCCTGCGGGCGCCCATGCCCTGGAAGTCGCACTGGAAAACCGTGCGACAGGTCGCCATCATCGTGGGCGCGCTTTCCCTCATGTTCATCCTGGCGATCTTGCTGTTTCGCGGCCAGAAACTGCCCCGCTAGAGTTACCGATCTTTCACCGCCAGGAAACCTCGTGGCAACGGCGGCGAGGCCACACTTGTTGGAGGAGCCCGCATCATGGAATCGGCCACCTTGGAAAGTTTCTTGCGACAATCGGCGGAAGCTCGGGCAGCCGTCAACGTCCTGTGGGCGCTCCTCGCCGGAGTCCTGGCGTTACTGGTACAGGCCGGCTTCGCCTTTCTCGGCACCGGACTGGTCCGCGCGAAAAACGCGGCCCACTCCATGGCCATGGGCATTCTCACCTATGGTGTCGCGATCCTGGGATTCTGGTCGCTGGGCTTTGGGTTGCAGGGCGGGGCGGGGGCGGGCGGGCCTGATTCGGTGGCGGCGCATGGGCTCTCGATCACGCTGGGCGGCCACGTCCTCGGCCTGGTTGGCTGGCGGGGATTCTTCCTCAATCCCGGCATGGTGGCGAGCGCGACCTGCGTCCTCTTCGTTCTGCGCGCGGTGTCCGCGGTCATCGTAGCGGCCATTCCCGCGGGCGCGATGGCCGAGCGCGCGCGATTGCGCTCCGTGGCGGCCCTGGCGTTCGTGGCGTCCGCCATCATCTATCCGATCTACGGGTCCTGGGTCTGGGGAGACGGCTGGCTCGCGGCGCTCGGCCGGGCGTTCGGCCTCGGTCACGGCGTCGTGGACTACGCCGGCGCGTCCGTCATTCACCTGAGCGGCGGCGCCATTGCGTTGGTGGCGGCGAAGATGCTGGGGCCGCGACTCGGCAAGTACTCCCTGCGCGGCCAGGTGCGGCCGATTCCGGCCCACAACAGCCCGATGGTGGTCCTTGGTACGCTGGTCCTGGCGGCTGGCTGGTTCGGCCTGCTCTGCGGGGCGACCTTGTCCTACCCCGAGGAACGAGTCGCCGTGACCGCGGTCAACGCGATGCTCGCCGCCGCCGCGGGAGGCATGTGGGCGTCCATCCATACACGTCTGCGTTTCGGCAAGCCCGACCTCAGCATGATGTGCAACGGTTTGCTCGCTGGCCTCGTGGGGATCAGCGCGGCGGGTCCCTTCGTGAGCGGGCGTTCCGCGGTCGTGATCGGCGGGATCGCCAGTCTCTTGGCCGTCGAGGGGGCACTGTTCATCGAGCGGAGGCTGCATATCGACGATCCCACCGGCGCGGCGGCCGTCCACGGCCTAGGTGGTGCCTGGGGCCTCTTGGCCGTCGGGATCTTCGCCAATGGCCACGGTGGCACGGGATTGAACGGCGTGGCGGGCCCGGTGTGCGGCCTCGTCGCCGGCGAAGGTGGCCAGTTGCTCGCGTCCGGGGTGGGCCTTGCCGCCAACTTGCTGTGGGTGGTTCCGGTGACCACGGCGGCGCTCTGGCTGATTGGACGCCTGCTCGGCAATCGGGTGTCGGCGGATGACGAAATAGCCGGCCTGGACGTGCCCGAGCTTGGCATGACCGGCTACGTGAACGAGGCCGTGCACGCGACCGCCGTTCGCAGCAGCGACCTCGACCACACGCGGGTATCCGGCGGGTCGTAGTCAGCCAAGGGCAAGAGCTGCCGCCCGGGGGTGGTTCGACTGCGCTGGCTATACCATGTTCACGTGGCCGATCTCGCGGCCGCGCGCTTCGGCGATGCTGCTGATGTATTCGAGCACCTGGGGGTGGGTCATGATGACCTCGGAGAATTCCGCGCGCGGCAAGAAGAGCACGAAACATCGCCCGCGCGCCACGATCGCCGCCGTGGCGTCCTGGCCGGTGATGAGCGAGAGCTCGCCAAAAACGTCACCCGCCCCCAGAGGGCTGAGCTGCCGCCCCGAGGCCACCACCTCGGCCGCGCCCGAGAGCAGGACGAAGAGCCCCGGCGATTTTGCGCCTTGCTCGACCATGGCGAGGCCAGCATCGATCTCGAGGAACTGGAAGCGCTCGGCCAGCCCGATGCGCTCGAGCGGGGTGAAGGGCGCGAAGATGGGGCTGATCTCGGCCAGCGTGGTGATGAGACGCTCGCGCAGGAAACGCAGGAGGACCTTGAGCACGTCCGGCGAGGCCGCGACCAAGTCGCTGAGCAGCGCCCGGTCCAGCGCCAGAACCTGGGTATCGACGGTCGCGCGCACCGTGGCCGTGCGCGGCCGATCGGCGATCAAGGCGATCTCGCCAAAGAAGTCGCCCTCGGAGAGCCGGGCCACCTCCTGCGGTACGAGGACCGCGACCTCGCCCCAGGCGACGACGTAAAGCGCGTCGCCGGGGTCGCCCTTCGAGAAGAGCGTTGCGCCCGCGGCGAGCTGGATGAGCTGCACGCGTTCTACGGCCATGCGAAACAGCTCCGGCGTGAGCACCGAGAAGAAGGGGGTCTTGGGCAGGACGAAACGCGCCATGGTGCTGCGGCCCGCGCACATGTGCGGATTGGTCGCGCCGGCCAACGGATCGGCGAGGCCCTCGTCGATCGGGATACGCATCGCGGTGCCGCCGCCGCTGGGCGCTATCTGCGCCGACTGGCTCGCGCCCGGAAGCAGCGCTGCGAGCCGCAGCTGCGAGAGCGGGGACGGTGGGGCAGGAGAACGAACCGGCGGCGTAGGCTGCGCCGTGGCCGGCCCGGTGGGACTGCCCTGAACGGCATAGAGAGATGCGAGGAGCTCCTGCGTGCGCGTGTGCTTGGGATCGAGGGCAAGGATGATCTTGCACACCGCGAGGGCCTTGAGCAGAAGGTCGCTCCTAGCATACCCGGCGGCCGCGCGGCTGAAGGCCTTGATGGCCTCGGCGTCGTTGCCCAGCTTGCGCAGGCATTCGCCCAACTTGAGGCCCCAGGTGGGCTCGGAGGGATCGCCCCGCTCTAGATTCGCGTAGCAGGTGGCCGCTTTCCGCCAGTTCCCGGTGGCCTTCGCGTCCAGCGCCTCTTGTTTGAACTTACGGAGATCAGCCATGAACCGGGCGAAGCCTCGGTTCCTACTCTAGCACTTTCCCTCGCGGCCGGTATTTCCCTCGGGAAGCGCGATGCCCATCGCCGCGAGCTGGCGCCTGACTTGGCCAGCCCAGCCGCGGTTGGCGAGCGGACTCGCCGGGCTGGGGTGGAGAATGGTGCCGATGGCGACGCCGGTCGCCGCGAGCGCGACGTGGAGGCGCGCGCTCGCGAAGGCGCCTACCCCGACCACGTGGCGTGGGCGCAGCAGGGCCACGATCTCGCGCAAGGCTTCGTCACAGGCAGCGAAAAGAGGGGCCCGTTCCGCCAGCGGCAGCTTGTCCGGCGTCAGGTTCCGGCCAGAAGCTTCCATGAAGGCCAGCGGACAGTAGTTGGCCACGAAGAACCGCGCGAAGAATCGTTGCGGGGTGCCGAAGTCGGCCTGGGCCCAGCCCCACAGCCGCGCGCCGCTCACCTCGCCACGGGGACAAGCGAGGCCCCGGACCGGGCGTTTGGGATGCTCGCACGCCGGCCGGCCCACCTGGCCGCGGAGGCCCAGGAAGTCCCGCACCATGGCCACGTCGCCAAAGGGAACCCCCGTCTGCGCCATGCCGAACGGGCCGGGATTCATGCCGAGCAGGAGGACTTCCTTGGGAGCCTGCCCGTAGCGAACGAGGTAGGCCTCGGCCACCTCCCTGGCGTAGTCGAGGGGATTGTAGACACAGGCGACGGGCGGGGCAAAGGCGAGCCGGCCGACCCTGCGGGCAAGGGCGCGGCTGACCGCGACCAGCGGGTGGGTCGTCTTCACCACGCCCTCCTACGATTATTAGCCCGCTGCGTCTTCTCCTCCGACCCGGAGAGCCAGAAGCCTGGCCTGGCCGCCGACGCAGACCGGCCGCACTTTCCTTGACGAAACCGCCGACGCCCGGCCTCCTCGACGGCAGCCGAGGCGACGAGGACCGTCTTTTCTCCCCCTTCCATCTGGCAACGACGTGTGGTTAATATGCTTACCGACATGACGCGCACAACTCTGATCTCTCGGATGGTTTGCCTCGGTGTCATCACGACGCTCTTCTTCGGATACATCCCGCCTGTCTGGGCGCAGGACGAAGAGGAAGTAGGCGGTACCGAATACAAGGATCCCTCTATCGTCACGGAGGAGAGCACATCGGCGCCGGACGGGGTGAAGGATCTGGCCAAGAAATTCGAAAAGAAGCCCATCACCGACCCGGTTTATAATAAGTGGTGGTTCTGGGCCGCGGCCATCGGCGTGGCTGGCGCGTGGATCGCGTTCGCCGTGATTCCGTTGCAGAAGAAGGCGCCGACCTGCGGCAGCGACTACGGCCTCGGTTGCATCGGAGACGGGAGATAGCCATGCGCACGTTCACCCGGATCTCGCGGTTCTTGCTCGTGGCCACGGTGGCCGTGGCGGCGTCGCTGGGCCTCACCACCTGCGGTCCTGACTACGCCATCTACGCCGTGCACGTCAACGCCGCGAGGCCGACGAACAACCTCGTTACTTGCAAGATGACGATCACGGATGAGAAGGGCGTCGCCGTGCTCTATGAGTTTCCGTTGGCGCAGCAGAACGGCGGGCCAGATAGCTTGCGGCAAGGCTGCGGCGGCGCTTTGACCCCGGCGAACGGCGACATCGGCACCTTCAGCTACAGCACCTCGCGTTCGAGCGGGACNNCCCGAGATCAAGGTCCAAGTCACGATGTCGCTGACGACGCCCTAGGCCGCCTCCCGCGAGGCGGCGCGAGCGGCACCATTCACCCAAGCTCCTACGGAGAGACGGTGGGAATCCCGTCGCGGGCGGCGGTGACGAGCATTTCCTGAACCGCGGCCCGCGCGCTCAGATTCTGGGTCGAAACGAAGTGCCCGTCGTAGGTGGCGGCCGGCGCGTACTGGATTTCGAGCGCGGTCAGCTTGCCGTACGAGCCAAAGAACTCGTTGTCGCTGAAAGGCGGGCCTTGGGTCTCGATAGCCAGCCCGAAGGCGTCGACGACGGGTGGTCCCACCTTGAGTTGCGCGGCCAGGGCATAGGCCTGCTGGGTCTGGACCACGGCGTAGCTATCGCCAGTGCCGTAGACGTGCAGGATGTGGCGCGCGGTCATCCCAGTCGGCGGTTCCATGAACAGTCGCCGGCCGAAATTCACGCTGTCCGACCGTTCGAAGTACATCTGCATGAGGTTGAGCACGGGATGCCCGGCATCGACCGCCGCGACACCGGCCTCGCCGAGCAGGTAGGGCAAGACCGCGGGGATGTTGATGGGCTTGGTCTTGCCGAGCAGGGTGTAGATGAGCGCGCCACCCGTACCGGACATCACGATGGTGCCGTACGCGGACTGCCGGGCGGCGACCAGGGATGCACCGTTGCCGCCCTGGGAATGGCCGTAGAGCGAAACGCGCTTGCCATCGAGCACGATGCTTTGTGCGGCGAAGACGCCTTGCGCGGCGATGCTGTCGAGGCCGCGCGGAATGGCCAGCAGATCGGCCGCGGCCTGCAAGCCGTTGTCGCGCGCCGCCGCGGGGTTGAGGAAATTGTAGACCAGCTCGCCCACCGGCTTGGTCGAACCGCCATTGCGCGTGCCGTGGAGGACGCCGTCGAAGCCCAGGACCGCCATGGGCACCGGTGCCGCGGTGGCCCCGCCGTCGACACCGTAGCCGAGCCCGGCCGGGGCCGCGCCCACCGCGAAGTCGTCGGCCAGGGCGAGATCCACGATCGATCGATACGACCCGCCGGTGCCGTGGCCGTAGACCACCAGCGGCCAGCCCGCGGCGGGCGCCACCCCCTTGGGCACCGTCAGCGAGAAACAGACCGGCTCGGTGCGCTGGATCGTCGCCACGCCGGTGGCGTCGTACACGATGTTGCCGCCGTCGGCCGGGCTCAGGTACGGCGGCGTCCCCGCCTGGAACACGGGCAGGCCAATGGTTCCCTGGTAGGTGGTGTAGGTGGCGCTGGCCGCGTCGGCCGCAAGACAGCCACGCACGTGGGCGGCGCCGGTCAGGCCATCCTCGCAAGGGGAAACCGCGGCGGGATCGCCACAGCGGACCAGTCTCTCGATCGGAGGCGCCGGAGCCGCGGCGACCGCGGCGGCGATGCCGGCCATCGGATCCTCGTACTTCTGGACGGTGAATACCAGGGCCGTGGCCAGGTCCTCGGCCGCCGCCTTGCCGGCGGCGATGTAGTCACGCAGCGGCTGGTAGGCCGGATACGCGGCGGCGACCTCGGCGGTGGCGGGTGGCGTCGCCTTCAACATGTCCAGAAAATCGACGTCCGCGCCGAACGGGTTGCCGAGCGTATCGAGGATGGTCTTCCGCACCAGCAGCGCGTAGGTCGTGCCCGGGCGCAACGGGCTGCCCAGGTACGGCCGCAGCCACATGTACGGGCCGCAGATATAGTTGGCACTCGCATTGACGGCGCTGCAGGTGATGCCCACGTTGAAGCCATAGGTGGGTGACGTCGGCGTGATGTCCACGAGCGTGGCAGCGCAGTCCGGGGGGAACCTGGACGCGTCGAACGACGTCGAGAAGCGCAGGTACATCGCCTGGTTGGCGCCGAACCCGGCCGTTTCCGCTTCGATCGCGCTGACGTAGAGATCGACGATGTCGACGGACAGAATCGTCAAGCCGGGCCGCGGGTGGCCGGTCAGGTTGACCCTGCCGGCCTTGATGCGGATGTCGTTGGGGAACGGCAGTTGGTAGAAATCCATGTTCGTCGTCGGATCGGCGGCACGCGGAACGTGGAAGTAAATCTTGGGGGGCACTTCCTCGACGGCGTTGCAGGCCAGTAAGGACTGCGCGCCCAGATAGCCCTTGGTGCACTGGCCGTGCAAGCAGAGCAGGCCAGCCATGCAGTCCGAGGTATGCAGGCAGCCGCGATTGATGTCACTGGTGCCCGCCGCCTGGCACACGCCGGTGAGTCCGGTCTGCATGCAGAGGAGCCCGGACACGCAGTCGCCCTCGGACGAACAGGTGGCGTTCGCGGGCTGGGCGCCCGAGGCGGCGCACTCGCCCGTCTGCGTGCAGTAGTTGCCGGTGGTGCAATCGGCGGTCAAGAGACAACTTCCACCCTGAATCACGCTTCCGGTCGGCTGGCAGGTCTTGCTTGCGCTATCGCAGCCGAGGGGGGGCCGGCACGGGCCGCACGGCTGGCCCACGCCAGCCCCGGCCGGGATGCGGCCTGCGTCGGCAACGCCGCCGTCACCCTTCTCGTTCTTGGAGCAGGCAAAAAGCAGGAAACAAGCGGCGAGGGTGAAAAGCAAGTGCAGGCGCATGGCGACCATAGGGTGTCTCCTTGAGGCCCAAGGTTACATCAAGCCGCGGCCGAAAGCCCGAGGCCGAGGCCGTGGTCGCACCGTGGTCGCGGACCTTCGCTATCGGTGTCGTCCTGTGGGAGGCGCTCACTGCCCGGCGGCGGCATCGTTGGGACAATTCGGGATTGGGTATGCTGCCAGGTTCGGCAGCAGTCCATGTATCGCTCGAGCCGGATCAAGCGGTCATGGGCGTCGATTCCGTCGAACAGCTCGAGGCCGAAACCGGCGACGCGCTGGCCGAGCTGCACCAACTGGCCGACTATTGCGTGAAGCGCGTGGCCACGAAGCAGTGAGACGAGGCTCTGAAAGCAACCATGCCAGTAGACGCTCGTCGCATCGACCGCGATGCCGAATCCGCTGCCCGGCGCCGAGGCCAGCGTCGCCGGATTGCCCCCGCCGAGGGGAGCCTGCATGACCGTGCCCGGATTGCTGAAGGTGGTCCAATAGACGCTGGTGGCGTCCACGGCAATCCCGTACGACGCAAAGGTTCGTTGCAGAGCGCTCGCCGGCACGACAGCGGTCGCCGCGCCACCTGCGAAAGAAGCGCTTACGACGGTGACGCCGCCGTCAACCGCGCCCGTGCCGTACACCCCGCGTGGCCCAACCGCGATCGGATCGTTCACGAACCCGGTTGCGAGCACTATGCGCCCGCCACCCGCTAGCGGCTGCATCATCACGTACGAGGTGCCTGTGCCAGTCGGGTCATAGCCACTCCAGTAGACGTTCGTGCTGTCCACGGCGACACCCCCAGGAAACAGGTCGCCGGACACAAGGCCCACCGAGCCGCCCCCGATCGGCGCCTTCGTAATGGATCCGCGCATGGAAGTGATCAAGACGAAGCCCAGTGAACACCGGGGAAGAGAAGCGACCCTATTCGTCGATTGCGAAAGCTGGCAACATATCGCGTCGGAAGGAAGGTGAACACCATGCTCAGGGCCCGCGTCTCTCCCCGGATCGCGACGACCATTGCCATCGCACTCTCGCTCGGCTGCGCCGGCCACGAGGTGGCGAAGGGCGCGAAGCCGGCGGTCGTCGAGGCTACGCCCGCGTCCGGAAATCCTGCGCGCCCACCTGAGATCGTCCGGATCGATCCGCTCAAGGGCGCGAGCGGGAGCAAGACCGCCGGTCTGGTCGCCCTCGAGGAAGAGTTGCGGCGGGCGATGTCCGAGCTCGGCAAGAGCGGAAGCCCGCCGCCCTACTTCATCGGCTACGAGGTCCACGACCGGCGCGACATCAACATTTCCGCCAGCGAGGGAGCATTGCTCGGCTCGACCGACCAGCGCACGCGCGCCCTGACCGTCGACGTTCGCGTCGGCAACCACGCGCTCGACTCCACCCATCCCCTGCGCGGCGGCTTTCAGGGTCTCGACTTCGAAGCCATGATGGGTTCCTCAGCGTCTCTGCCTCTCGACGACGTGCCCGCCGCCATTCGGGCGGTGGCGTGGGCCGAGACCGACAGGCGCTACAAGTCCGCGCTCGAGCGTCTGCTCAAGATCGAGTCCGAAAAGAAGATCAGGACGGCCGAGGAGGATCCCTCGGACGACTTCTCCCGCGAGAAGCCGCTCAACTTCGTCGAGCCACCGGCCGCCGTCACGCTCGACACGGCGGCCTGGGAAGCGCGCGTGCGGCGCCTGTCGGCGCGTTTTCGCAACCTGCCCGACATCCGCGGCGCACGCGTTGCTCTCGAGGTGAACAGTGTCAACCGCTCGATGACCAACTCGGAAGGTTCGAGCATCCAGACCGGCCGCAACTACGCGCGTCTATCCATCGAGGCCGGCACGCGCGCCGAGGACGGCATGGACATGGAGCGACACGAGAGCTTCGATGCCGCCGAGATCGCGGGGCTGCCCGACGAGGCCACCCTGGCCCGCGCCGCCGACGCGATCATTGCGGACCTCCAGGCCCTGCGGCGGGCGCCGCTGGCGGAACCCTTCGTCGGGCCCGCCATCCTGGAGGGCAAGGCCGCGGCCGTCTTTTTCCACGAGATCTTCGGTCACCGCGTGGAGGGCCATCGCCAGAAGCGGGACGTGGAGGGGCAGACCTTCGCCAAGAAGGTGGGCGAGGCAGTGATGCCCGGCTTCATCTCGGTCTACGACGATCCGACGGTCGTGCGGATCGGCGGCGAGACGCTCAACGGCTTCTATCGCTTCGACGACGAGGCCGTGCCGGCGCAGCGGGCGTCGCTGGTCGAGGGCGGCGTGCTCAAGAACTTCCTCATGGGCCGCTCGCCCACCCGCAGCTTTGACCACTCGAACGGGCACGGCCGCCGGCAAGAAGGCCGCGATGTGGTGGCGCGGCAGGGGAACCTGGTCGTGCAGCCGTCGCTGGCTGTGTCGAGCGACGAGCTGCGGCGGCGCCTGCGCGACGAGGCCCGGCGGCAGGGCAAGCCGTTCGGCCTGCTCTTTCGGGACATCTCGGGCGGCTTCACGAACACCGAGCGCTTCATGCCGCAGGCCTTCAAGGTGCTGCCCGTCGTCGTCTATCGTGTATGGGCCGACGGCCGCCCGGACGAGCTGCTGCGCGGGGTGGACATCGTCGGCACGCCGCTCGCCGCCTTGAACAAGATCGTGGCGGCCGCCGACGACTACCAGACCTTCAACGGATTCTGCGGCGCCGAGTCCGGTTTCGTGCCCGTGTCCGCCACCAGCCCCAGCCTGCTGGTGCAACAGATCGAGGTCGAGCGAAAAGAGAAAGGCAGCGACAAGCCCCCCGTGTTGTCGGCACCGCCGGCCGCGGCCCGGCCCGCCAGCGCTGACCCCGTTCGCCAAGCCATGGAGGACGAGCTCGGCCGCACCATGGCCAAGATGCACGTCGAGGACCAGCCGCGTCCGCACTACGCCGCCTACACGGTGACCGAAGGTGAATTCGCACGGGTCAGCGCCACCTTCGGCGCGGTCACCAGCCAGGCCCAGCTTCGGTCGCGCACCCTGCGCAGCGACGTCAGAGTCGGGGACGCAAGCTTCGACAGCGGCAATTTTCAGGAGGGTGGGTATGCTGCTTTGGCCGGCCTGGTTGGCGGCTTCGGCTCGCTTCCCCTCGACGACGACTATCTCGTGACCAGAAGGGCACTCTGGCTGCGCACCGACGAGGCCTACAAGCGCGCCGTCGACACCTTGGCTAAAAAGAAGGCATCCGCCGGCGGGCAGAGCGCGGCCGACGAGGACAAGATCCCTGACTTCGCCGCGCAGGCGCCGGCGCAGACCGTGTCCCTGCCCGTCCTCGCGGCGCCGGAGACGGGCCCGTTGCGGGCGCTCGCGACCAGGTTGTCGGCCCTCTTCCAGTCCTCTCCGCTCATCGCCGCCTCGCACGTCGACGCCATGCACGCGGTGGGGCGGCAGCGCTTCCTGGCCAGCAACGGAACCTGGGCGGACGAGCGGGATGCCTTCGTGCGCCTGGATGTTTCCGCGACGACCCAGGCCCCCGATGGCATGCGGCTCTACGATGCGGTGGCGTTCACCGCCAAGACCGTCGACGAATTGCCCGCCGCGGCCGACATGGAGAAGGCCATCCACGCGCTCGCCGAGGAGCTGAGCAACGCGACCGGCGCCACGATCCCGGAAAGCGGCACTGCCCTGGTCCTCTTCGAAGGACCCGCGGCCGGCCAGATCGTCAAGAGGCTGCTCGCCGAGCACCTGGCGGGCACGCCCCCGCCCAAGACCGCTGGCGGCGAGGGGCTCTTGGGCGACGGGTCCCGCGAATTCGCGGGCAAGATCGGCCAACGGATCGCCGCCGCCTTTCTCTCGGTCTACGACGATCCCCGGGCCGAGCGCGGTCCGGGCAAGGAGCTACTGCTCGGTAGCTACCACGCCGATGACGAAGGCGTGCCCGCGCAGAAGGTCTCGCTGATCGAGGCAGGCGTGCTGAAAACGCTGCTGATGTCACGCACGCCCAGCAAGGAGGTGGCTCGCTCGAACGGCCATGGCCGCTCGAGCCAGATGGACGGAGTGAAGGGGCACATCGCCAATCTCTTCGTCACCGCCAAGGGCGGCCTGTCGCGCCAGGCCTTGCTGAATCGCCTGGCCAAGGAGAGCAAGGCCAGGCACTGCGAAGCCTACATCGTCCGCCTGGTCGACGACCCCACCACGGCAGGCGGGCTCGACGTTGCCGATTTCGCCGAGCAGATGTTTCACCTCTTCACNNTGCCCAAAGCCCTCAAGGACATCGTCGCCGCCGGCCGCGATCCCTTCGTCCTCAACTTCATCGACGGGCTGGGCGGCCTCGGCCTGCCGTCCGCGATCGTCAGCCCCTCGCTCCTCTTCGCCGACATCGAGGTCCGCCGCCAGACCAGCCGGAACAAGAAGCCGCCGCTCTATCCGCACCCGAGCTTCGCGGGAAAGTGAAATTACCCTTGGACGGGAATCGCCTTGGAGAGTTTACAGCTTGTGGGCCGTGTTGAAGAGCGTGAGACCCGAGTCCAGTTGCCGAACCGTCAAGGTCGTACCTTCCACACAGTAATCCATCGGGGCGCTGCCGCTGGGATATGAGATCTGGCTCCCCGAGACAGTGTACGCCTGTGCGGTCGTTGGCGATTGCTTTTGGCTTGACACGGAGCACGCACAGTTTCCCCCGGTGAAGGAACACGAGGCGCTCGAGAAATCACCGCTGTTGAGCAAGTTGCTCTGCAGGGAGCTGCACAGCGCAGCCGTCAAAGTGACGGTGGTCCCGCCGATGGCGCTGACGCATGCCGAAGTGTAGAGGACAGTCGCATCGATGGTCATGGTCAGGTTGTCGGTCTCCATTCCATTGGCGAAGGCAGCTGTTCCCGTCAGGGAGAGAGTTGCCGTTTGGAACAGGCTATTGCAGGCGGAAGGCAGGTTTTGCTGGTCAGCCATCATTTTCACGATACTGCCCTCGACACAGGTCGTGTCGATTTGCCAGGTGCCATCCAGCGTGCCGCCGCAGTTCGGGTTCATCTTGCAACTCCCCGGCGCGCCGCCACCGCTGCCGCCGCCACCGCCACATGCACAGATCACCGTAGCCGAGAAAGCCAAGGAAACCAGAGCTGCATTAGTCTTTGTCATGTGCGTAATGAGAACACGGAAGTTGAAGGGCGGCAATGGCCTCGAATCCCAAGGTGGCCACGATCACACTCGGCCCGGCTGTCCCACGCAAGCCCTTGACCCCGAGGAAGGGGCGCCGCTCGGAACCCATACCCTGGAAGTCGATTGCACGTGCCAGTAGGAAACGCGCAATAGCTGCGCCAGAACCGAGCACTCGCCCGAAGGCTCACCCGCTGCGCTTCGCGCACCAGCTTCCCACGTCGCGGAAAGAGGCGGGGCGGCCCTAGAACCCGTCCCTACGAAGGCGCCTCGCGCTTCTCGCTCGCTCTTCCCGGCTCAGCAGTGCCTCGTCCCAAGAGCGAAACTTGCGCACGCCTGGGGTGTAGCGGATGGGCAGAAGGCCCGCGGCCAACGAGGCAAGTCCGAACGCCTGGCGAAGGTTCTCCGGGTCGAGCGGCTGGCGCCTTTGCAGCCCTGGCATTTCTTCCACCGAGCGGAACTTTCGTACCCCCATTATTCCACCTTCAATCCGAATTCTCGGCGCAGAACTTCCGCGTCTAGACGGTCTTGTGGCCGCACCGTGTCCCGCTTCATCCGGTAGAGCATGGTGGGCGTCGCGACCCGAACGCGCACGCCGTCGAGATCGATCTCTTCGTATTCGATCGTCTCATAGCGGAACGCCTGCCCGAGCCTGGCCAGAAGGTCGATCGAGTATTCTCCTTTGGGCGGTGCGTATTCGATGGCTGGGTAGTCTCCGGCTAGATCCTCAGCCCGAATTTGGTCGACGTTCGGATCATCGTCGAAGAGGGACTTGAGGGCCCTGCGCAAGCGCTCCACGTTCGCCGCCGAGGCAGAGACGAAGACATCGAGATCGCGCGTGGCTCGAATCAGCCCCTGAGCCGCCATGGCCATGGAGCCTACCACGACATACTCGACACCCTCGCGCGCGAACACCGCCAGGATCCGCTTCGCTTCCTCCAGATTCATCATGAGGCTTGACCGACAGGGATCTTGCCACCGATGGTGCCACGCGCAAGATCCCAGCTTCGCGAAGCGCTCTTGTGGCGAATCCGTCGTAGAGGCCCCTCCGCCCTTCCCGATAACGAGGGCACGTCTCTCCGCCCCACAGGCAGTCTACACCGGAGGTCCGTGGCCGCGCGAAGCGTGCCAGAGCTCGATTCTGAGGGCAGTCACCGGCCCGATCTCGCCCCATCATCTCGGCGGTGACATCAATCCGAGAGGAGAACACTTGGCTCTCTCAGACTGCGCGACCCCGCGAACCACCCTCGTACATGCGCTCGCCGCCGGCGCCGCGTACGTCCCAAACGCCACGGTAGCGATGGGCACGTGCGCTCGGAGGTGAAACGAAGGCGTGGCACAGCGTCGTTGCCATCCGGGCTGGCGCGCGCTATTGGACGCGGATGTCCATCACGAATGCAATTTCCCTTACGTCGAGGTTGACGGCCGCAGCGCGGGCCCGGGAAAGCCGGCGGGCGGATCGGCTATTCGACGATCCGTTGGCCGAGGCCCTGGCCGGGCCTGAAGGCATCGCGCTGATGGATCGCATCGAAGCGGCGGCCCGCCCACGCGGCTCCGATTCGCCGGCCGAGAATCCCTACATCGCCATCCGCACTCGGTTCATCGACGAGTTCATCGCGGCCGAGTTGGCAAGACCGGAGTTGCGGCAGGTCGTTCTGGTCGCAACGGGTTTCGACTGCCGCGCATTTCGCCTGGCCTGGCCACCCGACCTACGTCTGTTCGAGATCGACCTGCCCGAAGTGCTCTTCGCGAAACAGGAGATTCTCGATCGGCTCGGTGCGCGCCCCGCTTGTGACCGGCGCCCCGTTGCGGTCGATTTGGCCAAGCCGTGGAATGGGGCGATTGGCGAGGCCGGCTTCGATCACCGTGCGCCGGCGCTCTGGGTGATCGAAGGACTGTTTCCGTATCTCGAGGAAGAGCTCGCCCATGCGGTGCTCGCGAACTGTTCGTCGCTCTCCGCGCCCGGCTCACGGCTCTTCGCGGACGCGGTCAGTCGAACATTCCTCGAATCGCCCTGGACCCAGCCGTACCTGCAGGCCCTCGATCGCGAGGGCGCTCCATGGAAGTTCGGTAGCAACGAACCCGAGGCGTTGTTTGCCAGCCACGGCTGGCGGGCCAGGGTTCTCCGGCCAGGCGATGAAGGCGCTAGCTATGGACGGTGGCCCTACCCCCGCCTCCCCCGCAACGCCGCGGGCATGCCCGAGAGCTATATGATAACGGCGTCGCGGGTGTGAGCGCGAGCGGCTCGATCGAGTAACGATAGCTTTCCAAGAACTGGGGGCGGTGATCAAGCTCTCAAACATGTCTCTAGCTAGATCTGCGCTTCGGCCAGCGAGAACTTGTTGTTCTTCTCGTAGAGGACCTTGAAGCTCGACCTCTTCTCCTCGGGCAAGAGCTGCTGCACGTGGCTCTGGCGTCCGCGCTCGTAGATGATGAAGACGCGACGGCCGCGGTGGTTGGCGATCCAGTCCTTCATCTGCTCGTCGGCGCCGTCCTGGTCGAACACGGTGCGCTCTTCCTTGGGCCCCTCGTAGATCTCGTTCTCCGAATAGAACGTCTCGCCCCGCCAGTACATGGTGTAGGCGAGCAGCTTTTCGTCGGGCGANNAGCAGGTAGTAGGTGAGCAGAACCGACGCCAGGCACAAGGCCACGACCCCGTAGCGCAGGACCTTCTTCCAGGCAATGGCCAGCGTGGCCAGGCCGATGAGAATGACGATCACCGTGAGCCCGGTGCGAAAATCGAGTTGGTTCGGCCAGGGCCGGCCGGTCGGGCTGTGCACGTAGTCGTAGCTGAAGAGCCAGAGAAACTTCTGCGCGGAATTGCGGGCCGCGACCAGGTCCGCGAAAATCACGCCGAGCAAGGGCACACCGACGAGAGCGGCCAGCCAGGCGCGCCGGGCGTCCCTGCGCAAGAGCAAGTCGTCGAGGAAGCAGCCGATGACGATGGCCAGCCCGGGAATGGCGGGCAGGACGTAGTGATGGAACTTGGTCATGGACAGCGAGACCAGGGCATAGCCGGCCACGAACCAGATCCCCCCCAGCCAGTACACCGCCTGCTTGCGCGCGTCGTCCGCCTTGCGCATGACCATATCGGCCAGCGCGGCTGGCGCCAGCGCCACCCAGGGCAGCATGCCGTAGCCCAGCTCGCGCAGGAAGTACTCGAAGCTGCCACGATCACCGTGGCGGCCGAGCATCATGCGGCGCCAGTGGTTGTCCCCGAACAGCTCGTTCCAGAAGGCCCAGCCGTGGCGAATGATCATGGCGTGGTGCCAGGGCGCCGCCACGATCACCATGACCAGGGCCGACACCACCACCGCCGGCAGGATCTGCGCGCGCCGCAGCCGCTTCCAGTTCCAGGTGAAGAGCAGATAGGCGAAGAAGATGATGATGGGCAGGCCCGCGCCGGCCAGGCCCTTGGCCAGGACCGCCACTCCGCACAGCATGGCCGCGATGTAGAGGTAAAGCGGCGCCCGGTAGCGCGCGCGCATGCAGAACCACAGAAAGACCACGGAACCGACGTAGTACGGGATCATGGCGACCGCGCCGTACATGATCAGCTCGCGACTGCCAAAGGCCATCTTCACCTTGAGCTGCACCGAGTTGACGATGAGCTGGGGCACGACGAGCAGCAGGAAGACGCCGACCGTGGTGAAGAACGCCGGGTGGTGCGGGTAGCTCCAGAAACCACGGCCGCGGCGGGGCAAGACCTCGTCCTTGTCGTCGAGGAGCGCGATGGCGCCCAGGGCCAGCGCCATGGTCATGGGGCCGACGAAGGCCATGTCGGTCATGGCCTGGCGGGCGATGAGCGAAAACATGGGACATGTGGCCATGACCAGCGCGGAGAGAAAGCCGGCGCGCCGGGAAACGAAGCGGGCCACGACCAGGTAGACGCCCCACATGGCCAGCACGCCAAAGAGACAGAACGGCACGCGCACCGCCCACTCCGTGCGCGAGAGCAGCGCCATCTCCCCCGGATCGTTGCCGGGCAGGCCGATGCGCGCGATGTGCATGCCGATGCTCATGATCCAGAAAGTGAACACCGGCTTGGACCAGAACACGTCTGCGTCACGCGGCGAGCCCGGCCACCACAGGCTGATGAAATCGCCCCGTTTGGTCATCTGGCGGGCGACCTCGGAGTAGTGCGTCTCCCAGGGATCCCACAGGCCGTAGGTGCCGGCGAGCGGGATGTAGAGCAGCAAGCCGACGGCGATCACCAGCAAGGTCATCTGCCGCTCGCTCAGGCGATCGAAGAAGCTCGCCGCGCCGGGAGGCGTGGGGCTTGGGGATTGGTTTTCCGTTTGTGTCACGCGAACGACCTCTTGGGGAAACGCCTACATTTATCACAGGAAGGCGCCCAAGGCGGCACCACGGTGGTCCAGGCAGGCGTAGGATGCAACCTGGACATGCCCCGGCCCTTGGTCTTGACATTGCGAAAGGATCTGAGTCGCACCCTGCGGCAGGGGCACCCGTGGGTGTTTCGCGAGGCCGTCACCGAGCCACGGGGGGTGGCGCCAGGCGCACAGGTCACCGTCGCGGATCGGCGCGGGCGCGAGATCGCGTTCGGCTACTACGACGATGCCGGGCCCATCGCCGTGCGCGTGCTCGCCCTGGCCCCGGTGGCGGACCGGACCGCTCTGCTGCGGGATCGCCTGCGGGCCGCCCTGGCGGCGCGCAGAGCGTACCTCGACCTGAAGGTGACCAACGCCTTTCGCTGGGTGCATGGCGAGGCGGATCGACTGCCCGGCATCCACGTGGATGTCTATGCCGACGTGGTCTCGGTGCGCTTCGACGGCGAGGGCGCCCGGGCCTTTTACCGCGACCTGCCCGCGCTGATTCGAGCCAGCGCCGACGACCTGGCCGTGCGCAAGGTCATCGACCGCGACGCGCGCGCTGGCCGCGCCGAAGAGGTCGAGGTTCGAGAGAACGGCGCGCTTTTCATCGTCGATGTGGGGCGTGGCCAAAAAGGCGGGCTCTTCCTCGACCAACGCGAGAACCGCCAGACCATCGCCCAGCGGGCCGCGGGGAAATCCGTGCTCAATCTCTTCGGCTACACCGGCGGTTTCTCCCTCCACGCGGCGCGCGCCGGGGCCACGCGCACCGACACGGTGGACATTGCCCGCCCGGCCATCGCGGCCGCCCGCCGCAACTTCGAACGCAACGGGCTCGCGCTTGGACAGGCCGGCTTTCACGCCGAGGACGTCTTCGCCTTTCTCGACAAGGCGATCGCGCGCGGACAGGTCTGGGACATCGTCGTATCGGATCCGCCGAGCTTCGCCCCCTCGAAAAACAGCCTCTCCGCCGCCCGGCGCAGCTATCTGCGCCTGCACCGCCTGGCCGCCCAGGTCGTCAGCCGGAGCGGGATCTTGGCCGCGGCGTCCTGTTCCAGCCACGTCACGCGCGGCGAGTTCCTGACCATGGTCAAGACCGGCGTCGATCTGGCCGGGCGCCGATTCAATCTCGAATCGTACACGGGCGCGGGCCCGGA
>PNBO01000201.1 GCA_003136095.1 Myxococcales bacterium | reverse complement strand
TCTGCTGTCGGGAAACCAGCGCCTCGCGATCTCCGAAGCGCTCGACCGTCTTGCGCAGGTTCTCGCCGATAGTCTCGCCGAGCAAGGGGGTGGTGGTGGTTCCGTGGCTGTAGGACGGTTGCTGCATGGCAAGCATGGTACGGCGACCGGCAATCGCGCGGCAAGAGGCGAAACATCGCCGTGGTCCCGCGCCGTCGCTGCGCATGTCGCGGGATTACGGTCGGCGATGCGCCCTTGTTCGATTCCCCGGGTTGGGCAATGATCCGGTCGGAGGCATGATTCAGATGGCTTCGATTCGGACTTGGCCGCTCTTGGCCGTCGCCCTGTGGACCACCACCTGCATGCAAAGGGCCCGCCCCGATGCATTCACGGCGTCCCTCGTGCGCGAGAGCCTGGCGCCGATCTCGCTCGTGACCGCGGACGGAGTCGAGCTGGAGCTTCTGTCCATCGAAGCCAAGGCCCTGCTCGTCGAGCCGCTGGCCTTCACCGAGCTCCACTTGCGCTTCCGCAACCCCGAACAGCGCGTGCTGGAAGGGCGTTTTCGCGTCGTGCTCCCGCCCTCGGCCTCCGTGGCTCGTTTCGCGATGAAGGTGCGGGACCGATGGGAGGAGGCCGAATTAGTCGAGCTCACGCAGGCGCGGGAGTCCTACGAGATGTTCCTGCACCGGCGGCAGGATCCCGCCCTGCTCGAACAGTCGGCCAGCAACGAATTCTCGGCGCGCATCTTCCCCATCGCGCCAAAGGAAGAGAAGGAGCTCATCCTCGGGTACTCGGAGGATCTGGTCCAGCCGGACCAGCCGTACCGGATCGCACTCAAGGGTATTCACACCGGGGCCGAGGCCGAGGTCACCCTGCTCGAACCGGGCGCGCAGGGGACCAAGCAGCGCAAGGTCACGGTTCCTGTCACCCAGGATTTCGAGCTGCCACTGGCCGGCGGCGAACGCTTGTTGCGCCACGGGGAGCTGGTCGTGGGTCGAGTAACCGTGCCAGGGGTGACGGCCCAGGCTCCCATGCGCTCGCTGGCGGTCCTCATCGACACGAGTGCGTCGCGCGCCCTGGGTTTGCGGCGACAGGTGGAGCTTCTGCGCGGCATTCTGGCCGAAGCACGCCGCGGGGGTGTGGATTTCAACCTTCGCGTGCTGGCATTCGATCAAGAGACGTTCGACGTCTACGACGGCCCGGCCAAGGACTTCGGTGACACGCAAGAACGGTCGCTGCTCGGCCGAGGCGCGCTGGGGGCATCGAATCTGGAGCTGGCCCTGCGCATGCTCGACCAGCGCCTGGCGGGAAAACCCGCCGAGCACGTCTTGGTCATCGGCGATGGCGTCACCACGGCGGGCGCGCTCGACGGGGCAAGCCTGGCGCGACTTGTGGCGTCCCTGGCCAAGCGCGGAGCCAAACGACTGGACGCGATCGTCGTCGGTGGCGTTCAGGACGAAGCCCGGCTCACCTCGCTCACGACCGGCGGCCTTGCCGAGAGTGGCGCCGTTCTGAACGGAGGACGGCCGGCAGCTTGGCTGTGGTCCCGCCTCACTCGGCAGGCCACCAGAGGGCTCTCTGCGCCCGCCGTCGAGGGGGCGGTTTGGAGCTGGCCGCGCCAGCTTCGTGGCGTGTTGCCCGGCGATTCCGTGATGACCATCGCTTCGCTGGCGTCCGCCAAGTCCCGGAGCGCGACGCCTAACATCATCGAGGTGGATACGTCGTTGCGTCCCTTGCTCGAACGTGCTGCCGCCCGGGCGCGGGTCGCCGAGATCGAGGAGCAGCTCGACCAGACGCCCGCCACTGCGGAGGCGGATTTGGACGCACTCAAGTCGCGCCTGATCGAAGCATCCACCGACGCACGCGTGCTNNGTGGCGCCGTCCAAGCTCCTGAGCCTCGATGCCAAGGGGCTGCACGCCATATCCCACGAGCGGCCCCGCGCGGGCTGTTGCGGTCCGCAGCCGCGCATGGTCAACCAGGCGCGGGAGATCGCCCCTCTGTCGGGAAGAAAGCAAATGGCCAGGCGGCGCTCGCCCGAGCCCGAGGACGAGGAAGCTGGGGGGGATTTTAGAGACCCGACCATCGTCCTCGACGATTCCATCAGCGTTCCGCAGGGACTTAAGGATTTGGCAAGGAAAGAAGCAGAAGAGGCGCCCCGCACGCCCACGTGGGGCTCCCCCGCCCCCGCAAAGAACAACGTCGAGTCCCCCCCACCTCCCAGCGAGCCGGCCACCGTCAGCGACAGCACCCAGGGCGTCGGCTTGCCCGAGCTCCCGCCCGAGCCCGAGGATGCGCTCAGGGGCACTCTCCCCGACATCAAGGCTGCCGGCTCGCCCCAACAGAAGCGGCAACCAGAGCTCCCCAAGCCCCCGCACTATGACAGCGCCGATTTCGACAAGCTGCCCAGGGCGTACACCGGCCAATTCGGCGAGATCATGAGCTTACTCGCACACGGCAAGGCCGAGCGGGCCAGGACGCAAGCAGAGGCGTGGCGCGCGGTGGATCCCGGGCAGACGCTGGCCCTGGTGGCCTTGGGTGAGGCCTGTCGGGCCACCGGCGATCTGCGGCGTGCCGCGCGCGCCTTTGGTTCCATCATCGATCTGTTCCCCGCGCGTGCCGATCTGCGTAGGTTCGCGGCGGGACGTCTGGCGAGCCTGCAAGAGCGATCCGCGCTGGACCTCGCCATCGATTCTGCCTGGCGCGCGGTCGAGCAGCGGCCCGACCAGCCCAGCGGCCATCATTTGCTCGCGACCTTCCTCCTCGAGGCGGGACGTTTCGAGCAGGCTTTCGCGGTGCTGACCCAAGCCTTGGACATCAACTTTGACAGACGCTACCTGGCGGCGGATCGGATCTTGCGCGAGGATGCGGCGCTGGTGGCCAAAGCCTGGGCAAAATCCGATCCGTCGCGCAAGGAGGACGAGCTGTGGCGCCGGTTGGCGCGTCTCGGCGCTCGCTTGGAGGACGGGCCCTCGCTACGCTTCGTGCTCACCTGGGAGAGCGATGCCAACGACGTGGATTTCCATGTTCGCGACGGCGAGGGTTACCACGCCTTCTACGCCAAACCAGTGCTTCCGACGGGGGGCCAGCTCTACGCAGATGTCCGGGACGGGTATGGTCCCGAGTGTTTCACCGTGCGCGAGCCGGCCGCGACCCGGGCCTACCCCTATCGACTGTCGATTCGCTATGCCAGGCGCGGCCCCATGGGCTACGGCATGGGCACGCTGCAGATCATCGAGCACGATGGGCACGGCAAGCTCCGGTTCGGCCACCGGCCGTTCGTGATCATGAACGACGGCGGCTACCTGGAGCTGGCCGAGGTGCAGCCGCCACGTTGAGCGCCTAATCGAGGATTCGTACTTCCTCGAATCGCCGTTCGTGTACGCGTTGCCTGGCCCCACCGTAGGCCAGGCTGACGAAGAAACCGCCCGTCAGCTCGACCTGGCTGGCTCGATCGACCTGCCACCAGCGCATCACTGCGCGCAGACCGGCGTAGAAGCCCGGGGCATCGTGGTAGTGAATGTAGAAATAGAGCGGCAGGTCGAGATCCACGTAGCGCAGACCGAACACAGTATCGTCGTTCGCGGTCGCGGCGTCGTCGCGCTCGCTGTGCTGGAAGACGGCCTGCACGGCTGGGTTGAAGCCGAGGTACCTGACGACATTCCGCCGCCATTCCAGCCGAGCATCAACGATCGTGGTACGGTTGTACGGTTCAAGGTAGGCTGGCGCGCACGTGAGCACGGTCCCTGATGGAGCAACCGGCGTGCAATACGAGACCTGCGGGGGCGCCGCACCGACCGTCGCCACGCCGCCGGATAGCGCGAGCAGGGACTCGTCAAGGTAGGCGCCGATGGCAAGGCGCGCCCGCGCGCCCCAGAGGTGCTGTCCCTGTTCGCGGGAACGATCGGCCGGGTCCGTCATGGTCAGCTCTTGGTACGAGCCGCCGAGGACCAGAAGCGCCATGACGGGGACGTCCCACACCGGCCCGCGCTCGCGATAGATCTCTTGGTACTGGGTGTCCAAGTCGCTGAAGAGGCAGTCGTCGGGCTTCATCCCTTGGCGTCGGCACAGATCGTCGAGATGCACATCCGAGAAGAGGTTGCCGGAGTTGCCGAAAACCAGCTCGATCTCGGCACCGTCGGCCGGCCCCCGTGCGTGCACCAATTGGTTCTCTGTCTTGTCCGCAAGGTGATAGCGAATGGCCCCGCCGAGCAGCCACGAGCTCAGGTGGAAACCACCGCCCGCCGCATACTCGGTGAGGCCGGTGCGGGTCTCGTAGCTGACGAAGGACAGCGGCACCTGGACGGCATCCCTGGTCATCGGATTCGCGGGGACCACGTTGTCCCTCGCCATCGCAGCGGCCGGGAGCAGCAGCAGAGCACCCGGAATGGCCAATCGTCGTCGCATGGGGCAATGATACATCGCATGTGCAACGACCGAGACAACAACGGTCACCATGGTGACTTGCGCAGGCCATCGCTCTAATCAAGACTGAGGAGCGCCTACTTCGCGGGGGCGGGCGGAGGACCTTGGGGGCAGAGCGAGCCGATGCACTCCACCTCCGGGCGACTCCGCAAGGGGGTCAGCCGACGGAGCTCCTGCCAGGCGTAGGGCTTTGCGCGGGGGAGGCGCACCGGCTGGTCGGTGCGCACGGGAAACCACACGCAGTCGCGATTGGGCCGGAGCACGTGGATGTTCTCCGCCGGGTTGAGCGCCTGCGCGAGCAACATGGCACGCTTGCCGGCCGGGGAGGTGGCGACATCGAGCACCACGAGAACCTCCGCGGGCGCGCCTTGGTGCAAGAAGAATGCGCCCGGTTCCAGTTTCTCCGGGGCAAGCGGCACGCTCTCGGCCAGCAAGGCGCGGCCGTCACTCCAGGTGAACACACCGTCGAGATAGGCGCGAAAGTCAGCATGATCCCGTTGCGGTTTGGGCGCGGCTTGGCGGGTCCATGTCGGCTCGGCTCCGGTGGTGGTCAGGCGCTCACCGGCGAACCACCTTGCAAGGGGAAGCTCCGCTTTGCTATCTGACAGGTAGAGCATCCGCCGGTCGTTGACGTACCAGCGCCATTCGGCGTGCAAGCGAAGGATGACGTCGGCGCTCTGCTGGACGTTCTCGCTGCCGATGTCGATGGCCACCACGGCCGCGAGGTGTTCATCGTCGCCTGGCACGACGATCTCGCCCCG
>PNBO01000001.1 GCA_003136095.1 Myxococcales bacterium | reverse complement strand
GCGGCGCGCCAGTAGGCGTCCATCCTCTGGAGCAGTTCCGGCGAGAGAGTATCGGCCGTCATGGTTACCTCACGATCCCCTTCTCGATACTTTCATAATCACGATAATGGCCAGCGCCACTACCAGCGCTCCGCCTAGCGGCCATATCCACGAGCCTCCCCCCATCCATCCACCCATCCAGCCGTAAGTATGATGCATGACAAAGTTCCTTTCCTGCGAGGTTCTTTAGCGCAATTGCGGTCGGTCCTTTGCCTCGTCATCCCAGTATCCCCGACGATTGTAGTGCCGGTGAAGAGCGTCCTCGTAAGCGCGGCTCAGTAGAGACTCCTCGGTGTATTCCGGCGACCGTTGGATTGCATCACGCGAGAGACGGACGAAGACCGTTGATTCGTTCCAACTCACCCGCTCGATCCATTGCGGTGCCACAAGCACACGCTTTCCTGGCCACCAGTTGCGCGTATCGATGATGAGATAGCGAATCGCCCAGTTCTCATCGTCAATGACGAAGTCGTCGACATGGCCGATGTCGCCGTCCTCGGCTTGGACGTGATGGCCACCCACGTCATAAGTGCTGCGCAAGTGGGGATCCCATGTCTTCTCCTTTTCCTTTGCGGCATCTATCGCCCATTTCATTGGATCGCGCGCAATGTAGGGATAGGCACCCCACATATACGCGCCAACTGAATACGGAGGCCAGCCATAATAGGCATAGAAGCTCGCCTCGAATTGTCGAGAGACCGGTTTGTCACTATCCAACGATGGGCTAGCCTCAATCTGCTGCTTGGTCAAAGTGACGGCGACGCGGTGCTCTTCGTTACTCACGGCGCCTAGCGCGTATGGGGAAAGTAAGATATGGCGTCCGGATAGCCAGGTTCCGGTGTTAGCAACCAAATAGCGAACCACCCAGTAGTGGTCGTCGAAGTAGAATTCGCTGACCTTGCCCATTTCACCGTCGAGGCCGTCCAACTTGTAGCCATTGATGGTTTTCGCTTTGTGTAGCATGACAGTATCCCTTTCGTTCCTTTGAGTTACGTTTAGGGTCGCTCTTACCGGTCCTCGGGCGTGGCCCCCGCGGGCGTGGATAGAAACTTCTTCCGACAGTGGTCACTGCAAAAGTAGAAGGTCTTGCCGTCGCGTTCTGCGTGGAGAGCGGTTGTTCTGTCCACGGTCATGCCGCAAACGGGGTCCTCGGTCAGGGATGTTGTGTTCTTCATGGTCAGATCCCTTGGGGGCTTTTCATGGTTGAGTGTTCGTGGTCCCTCATATTGGGGCTTCCACCATCTGTTGACTGTCTGTGGCGAGTCCGAGAACGAGACAAACCGTTTCCGCTATCATCCGTTCTTCGTCCGTGTGAACGACGCGAACCGCGACCCGGCTGGCCGCCGTGGAAATCACGCCCGCGTTGGCCGCGTTTCGCGATTCTTCTAGTTCGATTCCGAGGAACCCCAGTCCCTCGCAGATGCGCGTGCGGACCACCGGCGCGTTTTCTCCTATGCCACCAGCGAACACCAACGTGTCCAGTCCACCCAGGGCGGCGGCGAATGATCCGATCCATTTCTTGACCTGGTAGCAGAAGAGGGCAACAGCCTCGGCCGCCCGCATGTCCTGACCTTCACGGTCGAGCAGGTCGCGCATATCGGAGCTGGTTTCCGAAACCCCGAGGAGCCCGGATTGGAAGTTGACCGTCTCGTTAAATTCCTTCGCGCCCATCTTCTCAGTGCGTGCCAGATACCAGACCAGCCCGGGGTCGAGATCGCCCGAGCGTGTGCTCATCGGCACGCCGGCCGTCGGNNGGCGAGGATGACCCGGCCTTGCGCCGATTTCGGTCCTGCCAACCGGGATAGTTCGCCCATAAGAAACGCATACGACAGCCCATGGAACCCGTAGCGGCGCACCCCCTGCGCCTCGTACCGGCGCGGGATCGGCAACAACTGGGCCACGCGCGGCAGGTCATNNGCCGTGTCGAAACACGCCACCTGGGGAAGCTCAGGGAATCGACGATGAAATGCCTCGGTCAATAGGATCTCTTCTGGCAGATGGTCCGGATTGAATGGACTGAGCCGGTGCAGCTCCTCAACCATCTCCCCCGTAATCCGCGCCGGCTTCCAATATTTCGGGCCACCATGCACCACGCGATGTCCCACTGCAGTTAAGGTATGACGACCGCCGCGCTCCTCGATCCAATCCATCAGAGCGGCCACGGCCACCGCGTGGTCCGGCGCTTTCACTGATCGCGAAAAGCTGTCGGCCTGGGTCAAGCCTTTCACTCGAAACGTCGCGTCTGGCAGTCCAATCCGCTCAATTCCGCCCTCAAGGATCCGTTGGAGCGAGTCGCCCGCCTCGAATAGGGCGAGCTTAATGCTCGACGAGCCGCCATTGATGGTCAGGATGTGTGGGCTACCTGGTTTCATGAATAGCCTCTTCGTCGTCCCGCAATCCCAACAAAGCCAGCTTCGCGCGTGTGGACCTGTAGTCCGTGTGAACAATGCCGCGAATTCCCAAGCCCTCGGCGATCTGCGCGAACATCGGGGTGTTCTCGATATAGGCGATTTGCCGGGCTGGCGTCTGGGCGATGTCTAGCGCAAGCCGAAAGATGTCGACATCAGGCTTGTGCAGGTGGACGTAGCAGGAGGAAACGAAAGCATCCACAAACCCATCCAGCTTGAACCTGCGAATCCGATACGCATTCAATTCCCGCGCTTCGTTGCTGAGCACCACGGTCTTCAATCCATACTTGGCCTTGAGGTTACGGACCAACTCCAGCATCTCGGGGTATGGCTTCGATTGCGCAAACAGGAACCGCCGGAACTGCGCACGGGTAAACCGTCGCTTCTGATAGAAGACCACCCGGGCCAGATATTCCTCCAGGGTCAGCTTTCCCGCCTCGTAGGTGGCAAAATTCAGCAGATGGCGCTCCTCCATCTCGGCCCAGTCCAACGTGAAGGTTTTCGCCGCCCGCCTGCGGGCATGATGATCCCACCCATCGGTGAGCAGAACACCGCCGATATCCAGAAAGAGTGTCTTGATCGGCCGCGCGCCTTTCATTTGCCTTCCGTTCCCGGCACTCGGCGCGCCAGAAGTATGGCGCTGGACCGGGGGCTCAGACGGTAGGCTTTGGGGTCTTCCCAAAGCGGTTCCTCGCCCACAGGAAAGAGGTCCTGTGGGACCTGGCGCCCCGTGTCTGCGGCTCGATACCACCGATCGCCCGGAGGTAGCGCTGGCAGACTGAATGCAACCGCCTCGGAACCGGCATTGAACATCAGCCAGAGTGCGTGCTTCTCGTCCTCATGGATGAGGCAGGCCAGCTGCTTCTCCTTCCGATCGGCCCAGTTGGGCAATCCTCCGTGCGGACCAAACCAACGGATCTCGGCCTCCGTGTAGAATTGCTCCTTGCTCAGAGTAGGATGGGAACGACGAAAGGCGAGCATGCCCTGGGTGAAGCGGAAGATGTGCTTGTGTCGTTCCAGACAGCCCCAGTTATGCCAGCTCGTTTCGTTGTCCTGGCAGTAGGCGTTGTTGTTCCCGCCCTGGGTGCGCCGAAATTCGTCGCCACCAAGCAGCATGGGCACCCCGCGCGATACCAGGAGAGTCAGCAGGAAGTTCTTGATTTGGCCTCTCCGCACAGCTTCGATGCGGGGGTCCGTGCTCTCGCCCTCAACGCCGTAGTTCTCGCTGAAATTGTAGTCCGTACCGTCGTGGTTGCCCTCGCCGTTCGGCTCATTGTGCTTGTCGCGGTAGCTTACCAGGTCGTTCAGCGTGAAGCCGTCGTGGCAGGTGAGGAAGTTGATGCTCGCCTCGGGTCCTTTGCCAGACTTCGCATAAATATCGGCGCTGCCGCAGATGCGGCTGGCAAGCGCGCCGACCATCCCGTCATCGCCGCGCCAGAAACGGCGGACATCATCCCGATACCGGCCATTCCACTCCGCCCAGCGACGCTCTGAGAAGCTGCCTACTTGGTACGCACCAGCGGCGTCCCACGCCTCCGCGATGAGTTTCACGTCTTTCAGACTCGGGTCTTTGGCGATCCGTTCGATAAGGGGAGGATTGGCGAGTAGCTTCCCGGTACCGTCCCGGCCGAGGACGGACGCCAGGTCGAATCGGAAGCCATCGACGTGCATCTCGGCGGCCCAATAGCGAAGCGTGGCCAGGATGTGCTCTTGCACCACGGGGTGGTTGGCGTTGACGGTGTTCCCGGTCCCTGTGTAGTCCTTGTAGTGCCGCCCATCGGCCGCCAGCGTGTAGAAGATCGTGTT
>PNBO01000252.1 GCA_003136095.1 Myxococcales bacterium | reverse complement strand
GAAAGGGATTAGTCGAGAGCGCGGGCTGGCAACTGGGCGCCGGGATCCCCGCGGTAGCGGTAGGACTTGAAAAATGAGTACTCGGTGCAATTGTGACGCGCGTAGAAGTCGATCACATCACGCCAGCCCAGTTCCTTCTTGTCGATGCCTTCCTTGATGTCCCGCCAGGAAAAGGTCTGCGGGCACATGGTTCCCCTCGGCGGCGTGTGGCCGGCCGAGGTGCGTGGGTCGTAGAGCGTGCTGTTGGGCGGGACACGCGAAACGTAGAAGGCCGAGATGGCAGGCAGCTCGATGACCTCGATGTGGGTGATCTCGATCTTGGCGTCTTTTCGATAGAGGCACTCGGTGCGCAGAATGGTCTGCTCCGGTTCGATGGCGATGGCGTTGTGCGGAAGCTCGGCCTTGAGCGCGCATTTACCTTTCTCGGTGATGGTGGTCTGGATCCGGTAGGCGAGGTAGAGGGGCGTGCGATTCTCGATGCGCAGGACGTAGTGGTCCGTGGAGAGCGAATGCGACTCGATCATCGTGGTTTGCTTGCTGACCTCGAGCGTGATGCGCAGGTGCCGGGTTTCGATCGGGGATTTGATGCGCAGGTGCTGCTTCTCGTGCAACTCGTCGAAATACGGGTTCGGCTGGCACATGTCCTCGTAAGGCGGGGCCGGGATGCCGTAGGACTTGGCGTCCGACTCGATGAGCCCCTTGTAGTAGATGACCGAGAAGCGCATGTCGGAGTTGATCATCGCCGAGGGGGGCGGTGGCGGTTCCGGGCGCTTGGGCGTGGGCGGTGGCGCGCTGGCGGCATGGAGGATGAGCACGCCCAGGGCGATGGCGAAGATGCCAGAGAACAACACGGCGAGTGCGAGCGGCTTGCCTTCCACGTCGTCCTATCCGAGCACGTCGATACCGCCCAAGTATGGGCGAAGGGCGGCCGGCACGTCTAGCCTGCCGTCCGCCCGCTGGTAGTTTTCCAGAACACCAATCAAGGTTCTTGGCAAGGCCAAAGCGGAGCCGTTCAAGGTGTGGACGAAACGGGTCTTCTCCTTGCCGTCCTTGAAGCGGATCTTGGCGCGTCGGGCCTGGAAATCCCCGAAGTTCGAGCACGAGCTGACTTCCAACCATTCGCCGCAGCCGGGCGCCCACAGCTCGAGATCGAACTTGACCATGGCCGAGAACGANNCCGCGCTTGATGCCGCGGGTGTCGCGGCCGGCCGCCATCTGCTCGCGGCGGAAGCAGGCGGTAAAGGCCACGTGCTTGATGGGCAAGGCAGCGCCGTCGAGGATCTCCTCGCGGTAGAGGTTGGTGACCGGGACCTCGGCGGTGGGGATGAACCAGAAGTCCTCGGTGGCGTCGCGATAGAGGTTGTCGCCGAACTTGGGCAAGTTGCCCGTGCCGACCAGGCATTCGCGGCGAACCATGAAGGGCGGCAGGATCTCGGTGTAGCCATGCTTGCCGGTGTGCAGATCCAGCATGAAGGAAATGAGCGCGCGTTGCAGGCGGGCGCCCCAGCCCTTGAGCACGTAGAAACGGCTGCCCGAGATCTTCACGCCGCGGTCGAAATCGATGACGCCCCAGCGCGGGCCGAGATCCCAGTGCGCCTGTGGCGCGAAGGCGAATGCACGCTTGGCCCCTTCCTCGCGCACAGTTCGATTCTCACTCTCGTCTTTCCCCACCGGCACCGAAGGATGCGGCAGGTTGGGCAATTCCAGGAGCTTGTCGTCGAGGGACGCTTCCCGTGCCGACAGATCCTTGAGGAGCTGTTCGTTCTTCTCCTTGAGGGCGGCGCCTTTGGCCTTGATCTCCTCGCGCGCCGCGGGCGTGGGCGCCTTGGCGATCTCCCGGGACAAGCGATTCTGGTCGGCCTGGATGGCCTGGGAGTCGTTCTTGAGCTTGCGCACCTCCTCATCGAGGGCGATCACGGCCTCGAGGTCCACATCGGCGCCGAGCTTGCGCAGCCCCGCGCGGACCTCGTCGGGGGTTTCACGGATGCGTCGAATGTCGAGCATGGAAGTGCCCGAGTGTACGACGACTCCCGGCCCGGCGGCCAGTGCTTGCTTGTCGTATCAAGGGATAGGGACGAGATAGCGGCAGCCCGACGGGCACTTGTTCGGCAGGCCGTTTTCGCCACCGTCGTCGCAGTCTTCGCCCTGGTCGGCCTGCACGACGCCGTCGCCGCAGAAGCCAGCGCTCAAGGTGCAGGTCGAGCTGCAACTCCCGTAGCCGCCGGTCCCGTTGTTCGGACCGTCGTCACATTCCTCGCCGATGGCCAGGATGCCGTCGCCGCAGATGGCCTGGCAGTCGCTGGGCGCGGCGGAAAAGCCGCTCAGGGTGAGCTTGTACGTCGAGCTCGTGGTCTGCCGCTCGGCCTGGAAGACGGCGGCTTCGTAGACGTTGCCCGCGGTCAGGCCGTACTTGGCCGCGGAGGTTCCATCGAGGGTGACCGAACCAGCCACCGGGGTGTGGATACCGCCGATGTCCACCGCCAGCTTCTTGTTGATGAAGACCCAGACGTCATCGTCACCGACGAAATCGAGCTGGTAGGTCTTGCCCGACTCGTACTTGAACCAGTACCGCACCTCGCTGGTGAAGCTGAAGTTGTGCAGACGCTTGACTCCGGCGGCGTCGACGTCATAGGGCCAGGTGCCCTGCGGATCGTACATGGGGGGAACTTGCGCGGCCGTCAGCTCGGAGGCGGGCGTGAAGGTGTCGCCATCGACGGGGAAGAAGAGCGGGTTGCCGTCCATCATCGAGACGATGAACCTGGCGACCCAGTTGCCGCTCGACTGCGTGCAGCTGCCGGGCAGCATGGTCTTGCCGGCGGCTACCTCCTTGTCGCAGTCGGTGGATCCGTACTTGGACGTGCACGGGATGGGGTTTCCGCTGGCGTCGGTCTGTTCGGCCCCGACGTTGCCGCAATAGTAGGCCGGCTCGCTGGTGGTCCACTGCTCACCATTGGCGCCGTAGCGATTGACATAGGCTCCGTTGCCGTTGTTCCACAGCGGCAGCTTCGACGGCGTGGCATGGTTGATACCCGAGGTGTTGCGATACCACTCGGCGAAGGTGCTCGTGCTCTCGACGTGAATACCGCCGCCGGTGATGCCGGTAAAGACCGGCTTGCCGTCGGCGTCGAGGTTCGCGTTGACCATGCCCGTCGAGGCGTTGTTCTGCCCGGTCACGCCCGCCTCGAAATCCGTGGGGTTGTGGAACTTGAAGTCGCGGTAGATCACCGGCACCATCATCTTGTCGCCCAGGTCGGGCTGGGTGCACTTGAAGCCGGCCTCGACCTTGCAGTCCGACGAACAGCCGTCGCCGTCGATGTTGTTGCCGTCGTCGCACTCTTCATTGAGCACGATGCCGTCGCCGCAGCGCGAGGTGCAGGCGCTGGTACCCTTGCACGAGGGCTCGTTTTGGCAGTCCGACGAGCAGCCGTCGAAGGGCATGCTGTTGCCGTCGTCGCAGCCCTCGGCGCCTTCGGTTTTTCCATCGCCGCAGGTGGTGTGCGAGCAGACGCTGGCGCCGCCATTGGGGCCGATGTCGCACTTCCAGCCGATCTCAACCTTGCAGCCGTCCGAGCAGCCGTCGC
>PNBO01000368.1 GCA_003136095.1 Myxococcales bacterium | reverse complement strand
CGCTTCCACGACCATCGCCACCAGCTGGCCATCGCCTCGACCGTGGCGCCGGGGACCGCGCGCGTGCTGGCGTGGGCGGAACGCAGCCCGACCGGCGATCGCGCCGAGCTCGATGGGGTGCCGGAGGAGGCGGCGATCTGGCGCGACATCACCTCCAGCCCGGAGACCCGCCTGGGCAAGCGCTGTCCCTTCGTCGCCGACTGTTTCATCACGGCCATGCGCCGGCGTGCCGCCGAGGCGCAGGTGCTGGTCGTGAACCACCACCTCTTCTTCGCCGATCTGGCGCTGCGCAGCCGCTATCCGGAGGCGCAGGTGCTGCCGAGCTACGAGGCGGTGATCTTCGACGAGGCCCACCAGCTCGAGGACATCGCCACCGAGATCTTCGGCGTGCAGGCCTCGACCCTGCGGCTCTTCGCCCTGGGTCGCGACGTCGAGCGCGCCCCGGCCGGACCGCTTAACGCCGGGCGCGTGGAGTCGGTGGCGCGCCGGATCGAGGCTGGAACGCACCTACTGGGCCAGGTGCTGCGCGGCCGGCTGCCGCGCAAGTCCGGCGAGGCCGACGACCTGCGCATGCCCATGCCCGACGATCTGTGGCAGGGCGAGGTGCTGACCCGCTACCACGACCTCGACACGGTTCTCGAGGAGGCTTCCGTCTTGCTCGCCCGTCTAGCCGAGGACGATGGTAGCGAGCTGGCAGGCCCCTCCCCGCCGGCGCCAGCCAAGGCCGCAGTGCTGGCGGGGCTGGCGCAGCGGGCGGCGAATCTGCGCACCGATCTCGACGAGATCGTGAGCAGCGCGCGCCGCGATTCCGTGCGCTGGCTGGCGCTCTCCGCGCGCAACGTGACCCTGCGGGCCTCGCCGGTGGACGTGGCGCCGCTCCTACGCGAGAGCTTCGACCGGCACGCGGGGCCGCTCGTCTTCACCTCGGCCACGCTGTCGACCGCGGGGTCCTTCGCCTACATGCGTGAGCGGCTGGGGCTGGCCGACACCGCGGCCGAGGCCACCTTTGCCTCGCCCTTCCGTTTCGACCAGCAGGCGCTGCTCTATATCGCCGAGGATCTTCCTGATCCGACGCACGAGGGTTTCGCGGCCGCCGCCGCTCAGCGCGCCCTCGATCTGTGCCGTCTGTCGCACGGTCGCGCCCTCTTGCTCTTCACCAGTTTCCGCAACCTGCGCATCGCCGAGGAGATCTTTCGCGCTCACGACGAGTTCCCCCTGCTCGTGCAAGGGCAAAGGCCGCGCCAGGCCCTGCTCGACGAGCTGCGCACGCGGGTGGGCTCGGTGCTCCTCGGCACGCAAAGCTTCTGGGAAGGCGTGGACGTGCCCGGCGAGGCCCTCTCGTTGGTCGTCATCGACCGCCTGCCCTTCGCCGTGCCCGACGACCCCCTGACCGCCTCACGCATCGAACGCATCCGCGAGGACGGCGGCGATCCCTTCGGCAGCTACCAGATCCCGCGCGCGGCCCTGGCCCTCAAGCAGGGCTTCGGCCGCCTGATTCGTAGCCGCCGGGACCGCGGCGTGGTGGCCGTGCTCGACGGCCGCATCCTGCGCAAGAACTACGGTGCCGCGCTTCTCGCCAGCCTGCCCGAATCGTGCCCGCGCGCCTTTGCCCTCGACGAGGTGCGCGCGTTCTTCTAGAGCCTATTTCCCCTTGCGCGCCTTCTCCAGTTCCTGCACGGATTCGGTCACGCGCGTGAAGATCTTCGCGAGCTTCGCGCGGAAGCTTCCCAGGTCCTTGCCGTAGTAACGATCGGGGTGCAGTTCCTTCGAGGCCGCGGCGAAGGCACGCTTGACCGCGGCCTTGTCTGCGTCAGGGGCGAGGCCGAGGAGCTCGTGGGGAGCCAGCTTGCGCAGCCTACGGTACAGGCGAACGATGCGCCGCTTGGTCTCCAGCGGCAGGTCGTGCCCATCGATGAGATCGGCCGGCGCGACCGGGTCGCCGTCGTCCAGCCGTTCGAGCAGGGATCCGGGTTCTTGCCCGGCGGGCTTGGCCTGGTCACCGGACTTCTCCTGCGCCTTGCGCAGCATCTCGTCGGTGACGAGGACCGGGGGAGGGGTCTTGTGGCCGCGCTCCGGGGAGGGGGATTTCGACCGCCGCGTCGGCTTGTGCGCTGGCGCGGGCGCCACCACGGTGTCGTTGGGGCCCAGGATGACGGCGGCCCGCTTGAGCTTGCGCAGGATGGCCAGGGTTTCCTCGCGGCCGAGGCTGGAAATGCGGCAGATCTCGTCGTAGCTCGCGCGGCCGTCGATACGCGAGAGCACGAAGCCCTCGGTCGGCGTCAGCTTGAGACGCGAGAGGTCCGCGGCGGTGTTGAGCCGCGGCCGGTCGGTCCGGGGACCGAGCCCTGCGATCTCATCGGTTGGCGCCAAGGAGCGACCTCATGGGCGAATCACGGCAGGATCCATTCGAGCAAAGCCTTTTGCGCGTGCAGGCGATTTTCCGCCTCTTGCCACACCAGGCTGGCCGGTCCCTCGATGACCTCGTCGGCAATTTCCTCGCCCCGATGCGCGGGCAGGCAGTGGAGCACGACGGCCTTGGGGTCGGCCGCGGCGAGCAGCTTGCCGTCGAGACCGTAGCCCGCGAAGGCGCGGCGGCGGGTTTCGGCCTCGTCCTCCTTGCCCATCGACGCGAATACGTCGGTGGAGAGCACGTGACGGCCAGCCACCGCCTCGCGCGGATCGGCCGTGATGTGGATCTTGCCCTTCGCCGTGCCGCGGGCGCGGGCCACGACCTCCGGATTCGGCTCGTAGCCCTTGGGGCAGGCCAGGGCCAGGTCGAGCCCGAGCAGACCGGCCGCCTCGATCCAGGTGTTGGCCATGTTGTTGCCGTCCCCGACCCAAGCGTAGCGCACGGAGCGCAGAACCGGCAGCACGTCCGGCGCGGGGACCGACGGGTTCCCGGCGCGACCGGCGAGGTGGGCGTAGACGGTCTGCAGATCGGCGAGGACCTGGCAGGGGTGAAGGAGATCGGTCAGCCCGTTGAGCACGGGGACGGAGCTGTATTTCGCCAGCTCTTCCACGCGTTCGTGGCCGAAGGTGCGCACCATGATGCCATGGCAGTAGCGGGCCATGACCCGCGCGGTGTCCTTGATGGGCTCGCCGCGCCCGAGTTGCGAGTCGTTTTTCCCCAGGACCACGGCGTGCCCGCCCAGCTCCGCGATGGCCACCTCGAAGCTCACGCGCGTGCGCGTGGACGCCTTCTCGAAGATGAGGGCCAGCATGCGGCCGGGCCGCGTCGGGTGGGGCTCGCGCCGGCCGCGCAAGAAGCGTAGTTCCTCGGCGCGGCGGAGGAGTTGGGCCAGCTCCACATCGCTGACATCGAACAGACTCAGGAAATCGCGTTTCTTTTCCATCGCATCAGCCTTCGGCCAGAACCGCGTCGAGGATCGCCACGGCTTCGTCGATCTCTTCCCTGCTTACCACGAGCGGGGGCGCGAAGCGCACGACCTGCCCACCCGCCACCGAGAGCAGGAGGCCACGGTCGCGGGCCTTCTTGACCACGGGCGTGGCATCGCCGTCGAGGACCAGGCCTTGCAGCAGGCCCCGGCCGCGCGTGCCCCGGGTCTTCGGCCGCCGCCGCTCGGCCAGTCGCGCGAGCGCGGAGCCGAGGTGCGCCCCGATTTCCTGGCAGTGCCCCAGCAGGTCCATCTCATCGATGGCCTGCTGGATGTAGAGCGCCGCCGCCGAGGCCAGCGGGTTACCGCCGAAGGTGGAGGCGTGCGTGCCGGGCTCGAAGGCCCGCTCCACCTCCAGGCTGGCCAGCATGGCGCCCATGGGCACGCCCCCGGCCAGGCCCTTGGCCAGGGTCACGATGTCGGGCACCATCGCCTCCTTCTCGAAGGCGTAGAAGGTTCCCGTGCGGCCCACGCCAGTCTGGACCTCGTCGAAAATGAGCAGCGCGCCGCGCTCGCTGCACAGGCGGCGCAGCTCCTGCAGGTAGCCGGGCGGCGGCAGGTTGATGCCACCTTCGGCCTGGATGGGTTCGGCGATGACCGCGCAGGTGCGCTCGCTGATGGCGCCTCTCGCGGCCTCGGCGTCGGCGAACGGAATGAACCGCACGTCCGGCACCAGCGGGCCGAAGCCCTGCCG
>PNBO01000435.1:35472-44046 GCA_003136095.1 Myxococcales bacterium | reverse complement strand
GCCGATCCGGCGCCGCCCGACGAGAACGACTATTCCATCGCCGCGCTCCTCCGCATGGGCCGGCTCGACTACCTCACCGCCGGGGATCTTTCCGGCGAAACCTTGGTCGCCCAGTCCGGTGGTTATTCGTACCACGACATCGAGACACCCATGGCGCCGCTGGTGAAGGACGTGGACGTCTACCGCGTGAGTCACCATGGCAGCAGTCACGCCTCGAACGCCACTCTGCTCGCCGAGATCGCTCCCCGCGTTTCCATCATTGCCGTGGGCGACGGCAATGGCAACGGCCACCCGACCCAGAGCACGGTCGACCACCTGCTCGCTCGATCGTCGCTCTATTTGACCGAGCATGGCGATCCCGGCCCGAACCTCGGCGCGGGCAAGGTGGTTGGTCACGTGGTGCTGCGGACCGCGACCGGCGTCGACTACACCATCAACGGCGACAACTTCCGGGCAAGCGATCCGGTGCGCGCCGACGCCGACGGCGACGGGTATTTCCAGGAAGCCGACCCCGACGACCAGATGGCATCGGTGGTTCCCGCGCCCAATGGCGGTTGCGACAGCGCCTATCAGGCGTGCCCCTGAAACGGCCGCGTCCCCGCCGGGCATCCACCGGCGCTGCTTTCCTGTGAGGCATCCTGACGCCGTGATGTAGCATCGGCTGGCTGGTCTCGCTCGACCGACTACCACGCATGCAGGTCCAAGATTCGTCGCAGGGAAGCACCGACAGGAAGGCGTACGGCTTCGTTCTCCTCCTGCTGGTGGCGTTCGGCGCCTGCCTACGCCTCTGGCACCTGGGCAGCCAGATCCCGCTCGACGACGAATGGCATGCCATCGCCTATGTCCTCGATCACGACTTCGGGTTCCTGCTCGGCCGCGCTACCCGCCTGGGCGCGAACAGCGTGCCGCACAACCTGTACCTGCGGGCGGCCCTGCGGAGCGTCGGTCTGTCCGAATGGTCCGTGGCCTTGCCCTCGCTCGTGGCGGGCATCCTGCTGCTCTGGCACTACCCGCGCTGGGTGCGGCAGCGGTTCGGAGCCGAGGCCGCGCTGCTCTCGGGGGCCGTCCTCGCCCTGGCACCCTTCCTCATTTTCTACAGTCGCTTCGCGCGGCCCTACGCTCCGTTGCTCCTGCTCGAATTCCTGGCGATCGCGAGCCTCGGCAACTGGCTGCGGACGGGACAGCGACGGCCGGCGGTGGCCGCGGCGGCGTTCGGCGTCTGCGCGATCTGGGTGCACGCCACCGCCTTGCCGCCGCTCCTGGCGGCATGGACCGTCGCTGGTCTCCTGCAATGGCGCCAGCATCGGCAGGCGGAACCGTGCGGGCCGGGCCCCAAGCAAGTGGCCAAGGTCGGATGCATCCTCTTCGCCCTGGCCGGTTCGTTGACGACCTTCTGGTACATCCGGCAGGCGAATCCGGCCGGTGGCGCCGCCTCGCCATACTCCGGGCGAACCTTCCTCGCACTCGTGCAACTCCTCTGCGGAACCTCGTCGGCCGTGGTGCAAGTGCTTTTCGTGGGTCTCGCCTTGTCGGGCCTGGTCCTGGCGGCGCGACGCGCGCCGCGCGAGGTGAGCTTGTTCGGCGCGGCGGCGGTGGCCGCGGTCGCGGCCGTGCTCGTCGGTCATCCTTTGCAAAGCGAGGTCGGCGCCATCTTCGCCCGCTATGCCATGCCCATCTTCTTGCTGCCGGCCGTGGCCATCGGTGTCGCGGGGCAAGCGCTCGTGAGCTTGGTCAGGGCGCGAAGGTTGCGCAGGGTGGTCGAAGCGTCGCTTCTCGTCGGCCTGACCGCGATCTTCTACCTCTCCGGGCCACTCCCCTACCTCTACGTCGGCGCCGCCAGCTTCACCAAGCACCCGGCCTTCCAATACGACTACGCGGATTTCGACGGGATGTGCAGCAAGCCCAATCCCGTGGCAGAGGGCCAGCCGGCGATGTGTCGCCCGCAACTTCACCCCTTCTACGAGACGCTCGCGCAGGAGGGGGGTGACGCGCCCATTGTCGAGTACCCGTTCGTGTGCGGGCAGGGCTACAACCGCTTGTATCTGGCGCAGGCAGTTCATCGCCGGCCCGTGCTGGCGGGCTACTACGACAGCGGCGCGACATGGCTGGATGGCTTTGGCCTGGCCCTGGATGACGAGCGGAAGGTCAGCGTGGCCGAGCCCTCACGCGGCTACCTGGTCGAGGACATGACGGTCGACCATGTGCTGGGCCCCATGTCCCGCCGGCCGGGCCTCGCCTTTGCGACCCTCGTCGATATCGCCGACGTGGATGCCGTCCGGCGCCATCGGGCCGAGTACGTGCTCTTGCATTGGAACCTGCCGCGGGAATTCTTCAACATGATCGAGCGAAAGCACCAGGGGCCGGAGTCGATGCGGTTCGTCGCGCGCATTCGGGACCGCCTGACCACCACGTTCGGCAAGCCCATCGTCGATGATGGCATCCTCACCGTGTTCCGGGTCGGGCGATAAGGGACTTCACGGCAGGGGACTTTCGCCGCGCAGAATGGCGCGCACGAAAGCCGGGCGGAGATAGAACCCGATCTTGCCCAGCCGGATGGGTTCTCCCCGTGGCCCAAAGGCGTCGCGCTGGTCGCGGTTGTTCTTGGCCTTGGGCCGGACCTGGAGGACGGCGCCCAGGTGGCCCGTGATCTCCGCGGCCCGTCCCTGGCGAAAGTAGTCGCGCACGAAGCTGTCGAAATCCGCGCGCAGGGCGGCCTCCTCGTCGGGCGACGGGCTCCACAGCCGCACCGCCGCCACGCGCCGCTCGCCCACCGAACGGGCGCCCTCCGGCACGTGCAGGGCCACGAACAGCACCTTGGCCAGCTTGGTGCGCACGTAGCTCGTGGCCCACGACTCGCCCGCGATGGCCACGGGATCGATGTTGCACACCGCGGTCGATTCCAGTGGCTCGAGTCCGTCGGCGACCGGCACCGACTTCAGCTCAACGCCAAGCGCGGCGAAGTCCGGGCCGTGGCCCCCGCCCACGCCGAGCTCGCGTTCGATGACCTGACCGGACCACCCCTTGGTTCGCGTCGCCCCCGCGGGCACGGGCAAACCCAGCCCATCCGCCAGCTCCGCCAGCGTCGCGCCCACCAGCGCGCGCGCGTGGCGAAGCAGGACCACCAAATCGACTGGCGCTAGAATCTTCCCCGCGCGGTGAGCCCGCCGCCGCCCCCGGGCAGCAGCATGAAGCCGACGTTGGAATTGTCGCCGCTCGAGGAGGAGTCGTCGCCGCCTCGATGGTGCAGGATGATCAGTACGGCGTCGAGCACAATGCCCGCGCCCGCCACGCCGAAGAGGGCATACGAGGTATAGGCCATCGGCCGGGCCGCGTTGCACTCATCGTTGGCCTTGGGGAGGTCCCCGTTGCCCGCGTCGGTGCGGCAGGTGTCCATCTTGGCGCGTGCGACGACATTGGTCACCACGCCGCCCAAAAGCACGGCGACGGAGGCGCCGCCCACTACCCATTCCATGGTGTGCGAGGGCGCCTCGGGCTCGGGCTGGGACTCCGGCCGCCTCTCGACGACTTCCGCGGGCTTGGGCTCGGGCGGCGGGGTCAACACGTCCGGGGCCGGCTCAGTGGCGGCTGGCTCCCCGGCAGTCGTTTCGGTCGCGGCGGGGCCCGCGCTGGCGGGCTCGCTTTCCTTGCCGGAGGCAATCTTCTCTTCGATCGCCTTGATCTTGCCTTTGACGTCCTCCCTGTCCTTGGCGTCTGGCTTGAGGGCCAGGTAGGCCTTGTACATCTTGAGGGCGAGATCGGTGTCCCCGCTCCGGTCGGCCACGCGCGCCAGGTTGAATGCGGTGAAGGGGTGGGCCACCATCTTGTACGAACAAGCGTAGGCCCGCTTCGCCTCGATGTCGTCGCCGCTGGTCTCGGAAGCCTCGGCCGTGGAGAACCATTCCTTGGCGAGCTTGCGGCGCTCCTGGGCGTCCTCGGGTGAGGATTCCGGGCACTCCGCCGCGCGCGCGGCGCCGGGGGCGAGAAGGAGGATGGAGAAGGATAGCGTGATGAGCCGTCGAGGGATTCTGTGTGCGATGTGCTTCATGGCCTGACTCGAGCGCTAGAATGGATTTGGGCGTAGGTCTTTGCCCGGCTTGCCGCTGGACCTGGTGCGGTGCTTGCCCGACTTGCCGGTCGATTCACCGTCCTGCAGTAGTATTGCGCGTTTTTCTCCAGAGGTCCCCCGGATTCTCTTCTTTCCGGCGGGATTTCTCTCCTCTGACGCGCCTGACTCCTGGGTCTGCGCCTGGGGACTCTCTCCTACATGTGGGGGGGGCTGCCGCGTCTGGGCGTTGCTGTTGCCCGCCGCGCTTTCCCCGCTGGGGCCGTGCGCCGAAGGCAGGATTTCCACCGTGGGGCGCACGGTCGGCGCGGGTTGCGGGACTACGATGGGAGGCGCGGGAGGCTTCTCCGTCGACAAGAGGACAACCACGAGAACGGCGGCCGCGATCGCCAGGGCGATCGCGCTCACGACGACGATGGTACGTTTGGGCCGTGACTGACCTTCCGTCGCGGGCATGCCGGGCATGGGAATGATCTGCGACGTCACTCCCCGGCCGGCCGCATCCGGGCGGTTCCGGTTCCCAGAACCGCTGCTGCCAGGACGACTGGTGCCGGTCTTCGAAGCGCCCGACTTGCCGGAGGCCAGATCCGGGAACGCCATCTCGATGGGGGGATCCGATTCCTGCATGTCGAGGGCCAGGCGGGCGGCACGCTGCCACTGCAGGTGGTCGCTGGGGAACCACGACTTCATCAGGGAGGACAGGTCATGGCTGCTGGCGCCACCCGACGCGAAAACCCAGCGCTCGAGCGCGATGCGCATTTCCTCGGCGGTCTGAAAGCGTTCCCCCAGATCCCGCTCCAGGGCTTGCTCGATGATGACCTCCAGAACGGGATCGACCTTCGCGTACTTGGAAACCTTCGGGATGGGCTCGTAGACCACGGCGCGCAAGGTGGCGAGCTCATTCTCGCGCAGGAACAGTCGGCGGCCCGCCGCACACTCCCACAAGACGACGCCGAGCGAGAAGATGTCGGCGCGGGCATCCACGGGCTCGCCGCGGGCCTGTTCGGGCGCCATATATCCGAGCTTGCCCTTGAGCGATCCCGAGCTGGTGTCGCCGAGGCGGCCGAGAGCGCGCGCAATACCGAAGTCGATGACCTTTATCGAGCCTTCGAAGGAAACCATGATGTTCTGGGGCGAGACATCGCGGTGCACGAGGTGGAGCAAGGTGCCGGAGGCGTCGGTCAGCTGGTGGGCGTGGTGCAGTCCAGCCGCGGCATTGGCCACGATGAGCGCCCCGAGAGTCTGCGGCAGCGGGGTCTTCGCCCGTTCGGACTGCTGGAGGATCGATGCCAGGGGCTTGCCTTGCACCAGCTCCATCGCGATGTAGTAATCGGTCTCCGTTCTCCCGACCTCGTTGATGCGCACGATGTTGGGATGGTCGAGCATCGAGGCGATGCGGGCCTCGTCGAGAAACATGGCGATGAAGTCGGGTTTCAGCGCCAGGTGGGGCAGAACCTTCTTCACCACGACCAGGGTCTTGAAGCCGGAAAGCTCCCCTTGCCGCGCTAGATACACCTCGGCCATGCCGCCGACCGCTAGGCGGGAAAGCAGTTGGTAACGTCCCAGCGTCACGAAATGCTGAACCACGGGGCCGGGGGTCAGAACCTTGGCGTGCAGGCCCGCCTGGGGAACCGTGATGGCTGCGGGAGCCGGCGTGACGCCGGCCAAGGCGCCGGTGCCCGTGAAACCGGTCCTGACCCTTCTGCCCTCGGCGTCCACATCCTTGGGAACCTCCGGGGCGGAGCCCTGCGCCCCACCGCTTCCGGTGTGGGAGTCGACATCGGACGATCCGGCCGGTTTGCCTGGGGTGGTGCCCATTTCCCTGTCCAGAGATCTCGATCATCGCACGAGCGGGTTTTCGGGGCCAGTACTAGCGCCAAATTAGCGCGTGCCCGCTCGAGTGGCCGACCAGTAGCCGTAGGTCACGTAGTTGCCCGCGCGCGTGGCGATTTCGGCCGACCAGAGCCCAGGGCCGGCGACCACGCCGCCCGCGGCGCCGGCCATGCCCAACGCGTCGGCTCGTCCGTTCGCGTTCAAGTCGATGACCGGGGCCGAGCCGGAAAGCAGCCAGAAATCGAGGTCTTGGCCGTCCAGGTTCGCGAACACCGCCGCGAGGTTCTCGGCCAGCGCGACCAGCCCGGCCTGGCAGGCGTCGGCCAAACAGCCGCGGGCGCGCTTGATCTGGCCGCACGCGATGGCATCCAGGGCGTCGCAGCCGGTGAGCGCCGTGCCCTGGTCGCTCCCCTGGGCCAGGCCGAAAATCATGTCGACCAGGCCTTTACTGTCCCCGGCATTGCGCGACTTGAGGCTCGAGGCCTCGAAGGCGTAACGCGCGTCCGTGCCGAGGCGCAGGGTGAAACCGTGCTTTGGCACGGTAAGCTGGCCGGCCTTGAAGGTGGCGAGAATGCCGGACGCGGTCGTCACCGGCAGGCCGAGCTGTGGCATCTGGAATGAAGCCGGCACGAGGGTAACCGGCACGAGGGCGTTCGGAAAGGTGACCGTGACGAGGCTGTGCTCGATCCAGTAGCTGTTGGGATCGTTCGCCTCGCTGATCGTCATCTGCGAATCCAGGCGAACGTCGTCGAGAAGAGCCGCGAGATCGCTCGGGAAGGCGCCCAGATTGGCCGCGGTCAGGGCATCACGCGCGTTGCCGAAGAGGGCATCGACGGAGGACTCGAGGCTGGGGTTGCCGGAGTTGTCGATGGCCCCATGGCACGGCGTGTCCGAGGGGCCAGCCAGAGTCGCTGCCGACGGCGCGACCACGGTTCCCCGGCTGGCCAGCAGAAGGTCGCCGAGCGTCCCACTCTGGCCGGCCACGGGCACGCACGTGTTGGGTCCCGGGCCCAGCGCGGCGATGGTGCAATCGATCCATAGCCTCGCCGGATCGAGCGGGCAGCGCGTCCACTGCTGCCAGGCCGAGCGGATCGTGGTCAGAGCCGACGGCGCAGGGTTGAGCCGGAAGTCAGAGGACACCTGGTAAGTCCCGGAGGGGGCCGGGAACAGATGGTCCATGAGCAGGGTCGCGCGGATGATTTCCGACTCGAGCAGCGCGGTGCCGGGCACGTCGACACAGCCTCCGATCTGCACCACCCTGGCGCTGTCCAGCCCGAGCCCGACCACGGCATGGACGCCGCTCGCCGCGACCCCTTGGAAGACATACGACGAATTCAGGGAGACCGGTTGGGGGGGGGGGTTGCGCGCCTGCGGGATCGATTCGCCGGCATCGTAGGATGCGCCGAGAGCGTAGATGTCGAGATTGGCGCACGCGGAGTTGTCGTAGAAATAGAGTTGCGTGTTTACGACCGACGCCAAGCCGAGCAAGCCGTCGGCGGGCATGGGTAGAATCTCTACGTAATACACGTTGGTGGTAACCAGAATGTAGGCCTGGGCGGCAGGCGCGCCCGGGCAGGTCGCCTCCACCGAGAACGCGGCCGGACGATCATTGCTGGACAGAGCGCCGACCATGACCTCGACAACCACCGACCCACCGGAGCCGGTCAGGCTGTACGCGGTGGAAAGCTGGGCACCGGCCGTGTCTCCGCCGTCGCCGACGATGCGGAACTCCACCGGGTAGTCCGCGAGGGGCTGGTTGGACTCGTCGCGGGCGTCGAAGCGTATGCGGCCGCTTGAGCCTGGTCGGATGACCAACGAAGCAGGAGTGGCGCGCAGCTGGACCCCGCGGGCGAGCGCGGCGTCGGGCATGGGCAACGGCGTGTTCGCGCGGCACCCCAGTGCGATCATCGCGACCAGGGGGCAGACACTGCGAAGCGCGGCAGCAAGACGGGTCATCGACTCACCGACGGCTCGTACGCTAGCCCGCATTTCTCGGATTCGCCAGTCCAGTTGGCAGTCCTGCGGGCGGACAGGCGCGTTGGCGGAGGTGGGCCTTGCCCACCGGAGCCAGAGCGCGGGAGGGTTTGGGAACCCTCCCAGGGTTCCCATTAACAAAACCTCGCGCTCGTTGACCTGGCCCCATCTCGCGAGTAAACCCAGGCAAGCAGCATGGCCGGTTTCACGCACCTGCACCTCCACACCCAGTACAGCCTTCTCGACGGCGCGATTCGCCTCGACGAGCTCTTCCCCAAGGCCATGGCCCTGGGCATGAAGCAGGTCGCCATGACCGACCACGGCAACCTCTTCGGGGCCCTCGATTTCTACCAGAAGGCCAAGGCGCACGGGATCAAGCCCATCCTGGGCTGCGAAACCTACGTGGCCGAGGATCGCCGCGACCGCTCCGAGCGCAAGAGCCACCACCTCGTGCTCTTGGCCAAGAACCTCACCGGCTGGAAGAACCTTTCGTACCTGAACTCGATGGCCTTCCTGGAAGGCTTCTATTACAACCCGCGCATCGACCGGAAGCTCCTGCGCGAACATTCCGAGGGGCTGGTCGCGCTGTCCGCCTGCCTGGGCGGCGCCGTGTCGCGCGCGATTCTCCACAGCGGCATGGCGACCGCGGTCGCGGTGGCGCGCGAGTACGACGACATACTCGGCCGGGGCAACTACTTTCTCGA
>PNBO01000435.1:0-35467 GCA_003136095.1 Myxococcales bacterium | reverse complement strand
ATCCTGATGTGCGTCGGGCAGAAGACCACCATCGCCGACAGCAAGCGGTTGCAGCACCCCACGGACGCGTACTACCTGCGCTCGCCCGAGGAGATGGCCGAGCTGTTCAAGCACTTGCCCGAGGCGCTGGAGAACGCCGAGCGGATCGGCGACCTGTGCAACGTCGAGCTGAAACTGGGGGAAACCCACCTGCCGTCTTTCCAGGTTCCCGACGGTTACGACGCCGACTCCTACCTGGCCGAGTTGGCGCGCAAGGGATTGGCCGCGCGGCTGGCCACGGCCGCGCGGCTCGGCCAAAGCCTGGACCCGGATCAGTACCGCGAGCGCCTGGAGCTGGAGCTAGGTGTCATCCGGAAGATGAACTTCCCGGGATACTTCCTCATCGTCTGGGATTTCATCAACTACGCCAAGCAGCACGATATCCCGGTCGGTCCGGGCCGNNACCGACATCGATCCGATCGTCAACAAGCTGCTCTTCGAGCGCTTCTTGAATCCCGAGCGCGTGTCCATGCCCGACTTCGACGTCGATTTTTGCATGAACCGGCGCGACGAGGTCATCCGCTACGTCACGCAGAAGTACGGCAAGAGCAACGTCGGCCAGATCGTGACCATGCACCAGCTCAAGGCGCGCAGTTGCGTGCGCGACGTGGCCCGCGCGCTCGGCATGTCCCCCGCCGACGGCAACAAGGTCGCCACGCTGGTGCCCGAGCCCATCCAGGGCAAGTCGCCACCGCTGGCCAAGGCCATCGAGGACGAGCCGCGGCTCAAGGAGCTCTACGACGGCCCCTACCGCGAGTTGCTCGACATCGCCATGACCCTCGAGGGCCTGAACCGCCACGCCGGCACGCATGCCGCGGGCGTCGTCATCGGCGAGAAACCGCTGTGGGAGTACGTGCCTTGCTTCCGGCCCGCCGGCCAGGAGTCCGAGACCATCGCCACCCAATTCAACATGAACGACGTCGAGAAGGTCGGGCTGGTGAAGTTCGATTTTCTCGGGCTCAAGACCCTGACCGTGATCAAGACCGCGGTCGATCTCATCGACGCCGAGCGCGAGCGCGCAGGCGGCGAGAAACTCGATATCGCGCTCATCCCGCTCGACGACGCCGCGGTCTATGCCATGATCTCTCGCGCCGACGTCACCGGCGTGTTCCAGCTCGAATCGTCGGGGTTCCGCGATCTGCTCAAGAAACTCAAGCCCGACTGCTTCGAGGACATCGTGGCCGCGGGCGCGCTGTATCGGCCCGGACCCATCGAGGGCGGCATGGTCGACGACTTCGTCGAGTGCAAGCACGGGCGCAAGCAGGTCGAATACGCGCACCCGGGACTCGAGCCCATCTTGCGGGACACCTACGGCGTCATCGTCTACCAGGAGCAGGTCATGCAGATCTCGTCGGTGCTCGCCGGCTATTCGCTCGGCCAGGCCGACCTGCTTCGCCGGGCGATGGGCAAGAAGAAGCCAGAGGTCATGGCCAAGGAGAAGGTGGGTTTCCTCCTGGGCGCGCAGGCCCGGCTGGTCGACGCCAGGATCGCGGAAGGCGTCTTCGACTTGATGGCGAAGTTCGCGGGCTACGGCTTCAACCGCAGCCACTCGGCCGCCTACGGGCTCATCACCTACCAGACCGCGTACCTCAAGCACCATTTTCCCGTCGAGTTCTTCGCGGGGCTGCTCACCTGTCATAAGGACAAGACCGAGGAGATCGTCAAGTGCATCGCCGAGGCGCGCGCGCAAGGCATTCGCGTCCTGCGTCCCGACGTCAACGAATCGGACGCCGACTTCACGGTCATCCTCGACGAGGAAGTCGCGGACGAGCCCAAACGCGGCCGGCGGAAGGCCACGGGCGAGGTCAAGGCGGTGGCGCTGGCGCCGGCGAACAAGGCCATCCGCTTCGGTCTGGCCGCGGTCAAAGGGGTGGGTGAGGGCGCGGTCGAGGTCATTCGCGCCGCGCGCGCGGCGGGCGGGCCCTTCCTATCGCTCACCGATTTCTGCCAGCGCGTGGACACGCGCAAGGTCAATCGCAAGGTGATGGAGGCGCTGGTCAAGGCAGGCGCCTTCGACGGCATCGCTGCGGCCAGGAAGGTCAGCCGCGCCAAGATGTTCCTGGCCATCGGGCCGGCCGTCGATTCGGCGGCCGCCAGCCAGCGCGAGCGCGACAGCGGGCAAACCTCGCTGCTCTCGCTGCTCGGCGGCGGTTCGGCGGGGGCACCGCCGCCGCTCGTCGAGGACGTCTACCTCGAGGGCGAGGAATGGACTCCCAAACAGCTTCTCGCCTTCGAGAAGGAAAGCCTGGGCTTCTACATCAGCGGCCATCCCCTCGACCGTTTCAGCCGGGAGTTGCGCCGCTTCGCCAACGCCACGACCGCGAACTATTCCGAGCGCGGCGGTCGCGCCGAGGTCATCCTGGGCGGCGTGGTGTCGGACTACCAGGAGCGCCCCATCAAGAACGGTACGGGCAAGTACGCGTTCTTCAAGCTGGAGGACCAGCAGGGGCAGATCGAATTCCACGTCGCCTCGGCGAAGCTGGAGATGTTCCGGGATGTTCTGACCAAGGGCGATCCTCTGCTCGTCACCGGCACGGTCGACGTGCCCTACGGCGACAGCGAGAATCCGCGCGAGCGCCTGCGCTTCGTGGATGCCAAGCTCCTGACGTCGATCCGCGCCGAGCGCAGCACGATGATGGACGTGCGCCTCAACGCCGATCTGCTCAACGGCGACCAGCTCGTGGCGCTGGAGAGACTCCTGCGCCAGTTTCCCGGCGGCTGCCGCACGCGCCTGCGCTTGGAGATCCCGCAGCGGAGCGAGGCGGTGTTCGATCTGGGCGACGAGTTCAACGTCGCGGCGTCGGACGAGCTGCTGGCGAAACTGGAGCAGGTCTTCGGCGATAGAGTGGCGGTCCTGAGGTAGATCTGGGAGAGCGGCGCTCGGCTTCGGCGCGCGGACGGCTGCAACGGGGGAAGGACATGCCCCGCCCGCCGGACGAGCGCCTTCGGGCGCGCAACGCGCCCATGTCGCTCTCGGTCGTCGCTTGGCATCCGGCCGCAGACGGCCGGAGCAGCTCCTCACGCCGACGGTCGTGACATGTCCTTCCCCCTGCGCGCCGTCCGATTCGTGCAGGCGCGGACACTCGGGAAATTCGCACTTGGGGCTCTGTCTGGTCGACCGGAGACTCATTTGTGGATACAAGCTCGGCCCGTGGCCGCGGCAGCGGCCGGATCGCCTCGCCCCACGAAGTGGGGAGAGGCAGCCGAGCGAAGCTCGGCGGTGAGGGGGCTACAGTTTCTGGAACACCCTCACGTAGTCGACCTCGTACTGCACCGGGAAGGTCGTGCCCGACGGATCGCCGCCGTTGTCGCCGCCGATGGCCAGGTTCAGAATCATGTAGACCTTCTGCTTGAAGGGGCTGGTGCCGTCGGAGTTGAGCATGCTCGACAGGGGCACGGCGTTCATCAGCGTATCGTCGAGGTAGAGGCTGATGTTCACGTCGTCCCAGTCCATGCGCCAGATGTGGAAGCTCGACGACCAGCCCGAGCCCAGCGACGAGATGGCCTTGGTCGACGAGTCCCACTTCGCGGTCCAGCGCGTGGCGGTGCCGCAGGCGACGTTGGCCAGGACGTTGCCCTTGTAGTACTCCATGATGTCAATCTCGCCGTTCGAGGGCCACTCGCCGCTCACACCGAGGGTCCACCACGCCGGCCACATGCCCGCGCTGGTGGGAATGCGTGCCCGCATCTCGAAGCGGCCGTACTGCCAGCTCTGCAGGCCGGAGGTGGTCATGCTCGTCGAGGTGTAGTCGGCGTACTGGCGAGTGGTTTTCCAGTCCGAGCCGCTGGCCGAGTAGTTGGGATTCGCGACTTGCTCTTTGCGGCCCTCGATGATGAGCAGACCGCCCTTCACCGAAGCGTTGTTCGACTGGTACCACTGGAGCTCGTTGTTCCTGACGAAGCCCTTCTCGTAGTTCCAGTTCTTGGGATCCGGGGTTCCATCCGTGTTGAACTCATCGGACCAGACCAGCTTGTAGCCGTCGGGAACATTGATGCCGCCGTCTCCTTGTGGGGCGGTATCGGCGAGGGGCGCGTCGTTCTGAGGGGGACCGGCATCGGGCGGGCTGTCCTGGGCTTGCAGCACATCGGCGGGGAGGTCCGGCCCGACGTTGCCGTCGTTGCGAACCGTTCCGGTATCCATGCCAGCGTCGGGCGCCCTCCCGCCAGAGCCGGACCCGCCGGTGCCGGTGGTTCGGCCACCGGTGCCCACCGCGGTACCACCCATGCCCGTCGTGTTGCCGCCGGTGCCCGTGGAGTTGCCGCCGGTGCCCGTGGTCACGCCGCCGGTGCCGGTGGTTTGGCCGCCGGTGCTCGTGGTCGCGCCGCCCGTCCCGGTTGTGTTCCCGCCCGTCGCGGTACTGCTGCCGCCGGTGCCCGATGTCGCTCCCCCCGCGCCGCCGCTCGACGTCGACTGGCCGCAGCCCCAAAGCCCCAGGGTCAACGTGGCGGCGATGGTCACGGCAAGGCGATGGTGACGAGAGAACGGTGCTGTCATTTCTTCCCTCCTGCCAGCAGCCACACTCGGCCAGCTTCGGGCAAGGCTACCACCGATGCTCTGCCAAAGCCCATAGCCCCTCGGTGCAAGCACGACGAGCGGCACGGGCTTGCCCCCACGACATCGCGCCCGAATTTCCGGCTGACCACCGCGCGGCAATCTGGCCGAAAAGGTGCCTGCCTCCAGTGCAGGGGTACAATAGGGGCGCTTGCTGACGGAATTTCCGCAGAAGTTCGGGGCCTATGTCCTGCTTGAACCACTCGGCGAGGGTGGGATGGGAGCGGTGTACCTGGCCATGTCGGGCCATCGCGAGATGGAAACCCTGTGCGTGGTCAAGCGTCTCCGGCGCGCGCTCCTGTCGCAGCCCGAACCCGTTCTCCGTTTCCGGCACGAGGCCGATCTGGCGCGCCGCCTAGTCCACAGCAATCTGGCCCACACCCACAACGTCGGCGAAGTCGACGGCGAGGTGTTCCTGGTCCAGGAATTCGTCGAGGGACGCGACGTTTCGGCCTTGCTCGACGAGCTGACCGGCCGCCATCGCGCGCTCCCGGTTCCCGTCGCGATCCACATCGCGAGCGAGATCGCGCGGGGATTGGCCTACGCGCACGCGTTCGAGGACCTGGAGCTGGTCCATCGCGACATCAACCCGCCCAACATTCGNNTGCTGTGGGAGCTGCTCACGCAGCGGCCGGTCGGCACGGTCCGCGCCGGCGGCAGGGAAACGCGACAGCCCGAAACCGAGGGTGAGGTGCTGGTGTGGATCGCGCGCGGGGAACACCAGGCGCCGTCGGCGTTCAACGCCGAGGTGTCACCCGAACTGGATGCCCTGGTGGCCAAGGCCACGCACGTGGATCCGGAGCGTCGGTTCGCCAGCGCCGATGAGCTACGCCGCGAGCTGATGGCGTTCATCCCCCCGGACTCTCATCCCGAGCCGCTCTTGGCCTCGCTCATGAAGGAATTGTTCTTGCCCGAGGCAGAGCGGACCCAGCGGCACCGCGCAATCGAGAGCGCGCGCCATCTGCTTTCCGCCAGTGGCGCCCATCGCCAGGAACGCACGCGAGCGAGCGATTCCGCGACGGCGGTGCTGGGCGAAAGGACGCGCCCGGCGAAGGAGCGGTTGCTGTGGCTGGGGCTCGTCGCGGTCCTGGTGCTCGCCGGCGGAAGCGCGCTCTTGGTGCGGTCGCCGACTGTCGAGAATGCGCGGCGAGGTCCGCCGGCGAGCCCGCCACGGCCGGCCGCTCGCGCCCCTGCGCTCGTGGCGAAAGCGCCACTCGCCGGGGCGGCACCGGCACCGGCACCGGCTTCCGCCTCTGCGCCCGCCCTGGCTCCGTCGGAATCCAACCGCCAAGCCGAAGCCATGGACGCCAAGCCGCCGCGCGTCCCGGCACCACCGGTCAAGCATCCCGAGGAGTCGACGGCGTCGCCCAAGACCGACCACTTGCAGATCGCCAGGCAAGCCTTCAACGCTCGCGACTGGCCGCGCGCCTTGAGCGAAGGGAAGAATGCCGTGGCCGCGGGCGGCGGCGCCGAGGCGCACGCCCTGCTCGGCAACACCTACTTCAAGATGGGGCGTTTCTCGGACGCGGAGCAGGCCTACGCCAAGGCGGTTGCCCTCGAGCCCGGAAACGCGCTTTTGCAGGACCGTTTGCGCATTGCTCGGGTGCGCGCGCAGGAGGGCAAGGGCGGCAAAGAAAATTGACTGGCCCCGCGCGATCGTCAAACGTCCGGATATGCAGATCCGGTTTCCGTGCGTCGCGGTGCTGGTGGCGGTGCTTGCCGGGGTGAATGTTCGAGCGGTAGCCGCGCCAGCGGAAGAGAGGCGTCTCCTCGTCCTCGAGGCGCCGGGCAACGTCTTGACCAAGGTGGCGCGCGAGCGGCTGCAAGCCGCCATCGCCGAGGTCGCGGTCGGGCACGGCCTGACCCTCGCTTCCGTCAAGACCCTGCCCGACAAGCTCTTGAGCTGCGCTCTCCCCGGCTGCCTGTCACCCATCGCCGCGGCCTCGGGCGCCATCTTCGTGCTGCGCGTGGACGCGAAGTTCGCCAAGGAGAGCTTCAAGCTGGCCGTCGAGCTGTGGAACTCCGACGAGGGCAAGCTCCTGGGCCGGGATCGGCGCGACTGTCCAATCTGCGACGAGCAGGATCTCTGGGGCTCCGCGGCGCTCATGACCCAGGGTCTGCTTGAACGCGCCTTGCGTGAGCCGGCCAAATCCGCGTCGGCGCAAACCGCGGACGCGGGCGCCAGCCGGCTCGCGCCAACGGCCGCCTCAGCCACGGGGGCGCAAATTTCCGCGGCGCCGCCGGGCCGAGCCTTGCGGTATTCGGGATGGGCGCTGTCCGTGGCCGGGCTGGCCGTGCTGGCGCCTGGCATTTACCTTTGGAGCGTGGATGGGGAACCGGCTCGGCCCGATTATGTGCGCGACACGCGCAAGTACGGGTTGCCCATGACCATCGCGGGTGGCGTGGTGCTGGCGGCGGGCGCGGGCCTGGTCGCCTGGAGCTTCTGGTCAGGGCCCGCGAAGATTACCGTGGGGCCGTCGGGTCTGCGGGTGGCGGGGAGCTTCTGATGCGAGGCGGTGTCAAGGCCATGGGGGAATTCCGAGGCGCGTCCATCGCACTCTTGCTCGCATCGATGCTTCTTTTGGGCTGCGACGATACCCGCCGCGACTGGCAGACCTGCCATCGCGAGCTTTGCGGCCCTGGGTACGCGTGCACGAAGGACTTCCGTTGCGTGCCCGCGTTTGACGCGGGCGCCACCGACGCAGGCGTGGCCGACGTTCCAGGGGAACCTGATGGCGGGCTGACGCCGGCTTCGCTCGACAGCGCGGCGGCGAAGGAGGCGCCCGCGGTCGACGTTGGTGCTGACGAGACCTTCGCAGCGAGCGTCATCGACGCCGCGCTTGAGGCCACTGCCATCGACGCCACACCTCGACCCGTGCTCGACGCAGAAATCGACAGCGCGGCCGATGCGCCCCTGGATCTCGCGGCCGACACTCTCGTTCCCGACGCGCCGGGAACCTGCTCCTCCGACGGAGACTGCGCGGGCCAGACGCCGTACTGCGTGGAGGGCCGTTGCGTGGCTTGCAAGACGAGCGGCGAGTGCCAGGGCGGGGCGCCCATCTGCTCGTCCGGCCACGCCTGCGTGTCGTGCGCCCTGGCCGACGCTGGGTGTCCCGTGACGGCGCCCGCTTGCGAGGCGGATTCCGGCCGCTGCGTGGAGTGCGTGAGCAACGACGCTTGCGGCGTCGCCACGAAACCGATCTGCGACAGCGCAAGCTACACCTGCGTGGCGTGCACCAGCGACGACCAGTGCGTGGCGGTCGGCCCCTCGGTGTGCATGTTCCATCTCGACGGGCATTGCGCCACCGATGCAGAAACCGTCTACGCCGGATCCCATGGCGCGGCCACCTGCTCGGACACGGCTACCAGCGCGGGCTCGGCCCAGACTCCGTACTGCACGGCCCAGAAGGGCGTTCTCGCCGCGCGCGCCAAGGGACGGCCGCTGGTGGTGCTGGCCGGGACGCTCGCTGGCGGTTTCACCGGCATTGCGCTCACCGCGCCGCTGACCGTGGTCGGCAAGGACGCGATGATCACCCCGGCGGATTACTCCGATGGCATCGGCATCACCAGCGGCGAGATCTATCTGCGCGGCCTGAGCGTGGCCGGCAGTGCGGCCGGCCAGACCGGCATCGGCATCAACGCGCAAGCGACCGCGGGCGCGACTCTCGTTCTCCACATGGATGGCTGCGCCGTCACCGGCAACCCCGGCGGCGGCATCCTGCTCGGCGGCGCGGCCTTCGACATTCGCAACACCCGCGTCGCGGGCAACGGTCCCGGCCAGNNAGCCTCAAGCTCGTGACGATCGAGAGCAACCTGGCGCCCGGCCTGTCCTGCGCGGCGAGCATCTCGGGCACCGGCGTGCTGGCCTCGGGCAACGTCGTGCCGGACATCACCACGAGCTGCGGCGTCGGCAACTGTGCCACCGCCAGCCCCACCTGCGGCGCGCAGTAGCTAGCTTTCACCACAGAGAGCGCAGAGAGCGCAGAGCCAGAGGGGAAAGGTTTTCCGGATCCAGCTCCAAACCCTTCCCCCTTGTCCGACCTGCGTGTGCTTTGCGCCGATGTGGTGAGCATCCGGATCCGGCTCCGAACCCTTTCCTTCTCCGGACTCTCTGCGCTCTCTGTGGTTCGTGTCCGACCGGCCTTGACAAACGCATGCCCACCAGGAAGCTTTCCGTCGAGGAATGAAGTACCCATGATTCGCCACCTCGCGCTTGCCAGCCTGCTCGTCGCGTTGCTCATCTCACAGGTCCTGCTCGCCGACGGCATGGCGCCGCCGCCCGGTTACAAGCCCGACAAGAAGGTCAAGCGGCTGTTCGAGGCCAAGTGCGCCTCCTGCCACGGCGACGACGGCCGTGCCAAGACCGAGCTGGGCCTGGAGATGGGCATCGCGGACATGACCCGAGCGGCCTACTGGAAGGACTTGACCCCCGAGGTCGCCCGCAAGGAAGTCCTGGAAGGGCTCAAGCGAACCGTGAAGGGCAAGGAACAGGAAATGAAGCCATTCAAGGACCGACTTACGCCGGAGCAGGTCGACGCCCTCAATATTTACGCGACCTCGCTGAAAAAGTAGCCAGCACCGAGGACGGATGCCTGATACTATGGAATTTCGTAGGCTGCAGGAGGCCGCGAAGCAACTCATCATGGCGACTCCAGGGGTAGGCGAGGATATCGAGGACATCTGCACGCGTTGTGGGGACACCTGGCACGTGGTGATGGCCAAGCTCGGCGATCGCGTGGCCAAGGTGGTCTGCAAGCTGTGCGGCAGCCAGCACAACTACCGCGGCGAGAAGAACGCGCCGGTCGCGGCGACGGGGACCTGGGGGAGGACGCGGCGCCGCCGGCCGGGCCGTCCGCAGGTGGTACCGGCGCCGTTCATCCCGGAATTCGATCCGGCGAAGCCGCCGCGCGGCTACTCGCCGAGAGACACCTATCTTCCGGGCGAGCGCGTGATCCATGCGACCTTCGGCGTTGGGGTCGTGGCGGCGATCCCCGGCCCGGGGAAGGTCGACGTGCAATTCCCGGGTGGCGCGCGGACCCTGGCTTGCGCCAAGGTCGTTGCCAAGCTGGAGCGGCCGATCGCGGTGGAAAGTCTCGCGGTACCCGACAGCCCCTTGCCCAAGGCCGGACCGCGCCGGTCCTAGCCCGGGGCAAGTCGCGCGTGGCAACCAAGGATCTCCAGCCGGGCGACGAAGCCGAGATCACCGTCGGGACGTTGGACGATCTCGGTGCGGGGGTGGCCGAGATCCGGAGTGGGCGGGATACCCTGCGCCTGCATGTGGCGGGCGCGTTGCCGGGCGAGCGCGTGGCCGCGCGGATCGCGCATGTGTCCGTGCATGGGCACGATGCCCACCGCGAGGCGTGGGCCGAGCTGCTTTTCGTGCTGGCGCCATCCGCCGATCGGGTGGTGCCGCCCTGTCCGTCGTANNGCTTGCGTGGCGTCGCCGGTCACCACCGGGTACCGGAATCAGGCGAAGTACGTCTACGGCCGAGCTCACGATTCGCAGAGGCTCGCGCTGGGCGCCTTTGCCCCGCGCTCGCACCACATCGTCGACCTCGCCGGCTGTCGCGTGGTCGAGCCCGTACTGGACGAGGCCAGGCGANNCGCCGGACCTCGGCTCTTCGCTATGGCGTGATGCGCGCGACCGAGGTGGGTCAGGTGATGGTCACGTTGGTCACCGCCCGGCCCGACTGGCCGGAAGCCCCGGCGGTGGCGGACGCGCTCGCGGCCGCCTGCCCGGTCGTGGTTTCCGTGCTGCTCAACGTGAACGCCACGGCTGGCAACCGGATTCTCGGCGACGAGGAGCGGCCGCTCCACGGGCAGTCCACCGTCGAAGATCGCATCGGCGAGGTGAACGTGCGGTTGTCCTCGCGCTCGTTCTTCCAAACCAACCGTCAGGTGGCCTCGCGCATCTATCGCGACCTCGTCGCGGCAGTGCCGGCCCGCGTGGCGCGGGCCGTGGACGTCTACTCCGGCGCGGGTCCCATCGCGCTGTCGCTCGCCCCGCGGGCCGACGAGGTCGTGGCCATCGAGGAGAATTCCGCCGCCACGGCCGTCGCTGCCGCGTTCATCGCCGAGCAGGACGCGGTGGTTGGCCGGGTGCGCGTGGTGACCGGCGACGCCGCCCGGTGTCTGGCCCAGGTCGCCGCAGCCGATCTCGTGGTGCTCAATCCGCCTCGCAAGGGCTGCGCCGCGCCGGTCCTAGCCGCGGCTTGCCGCTTACGTCCGCGGCTGCTCGCCTATGTGAGCTGCGATCCGGAGACGCTCGCTCGCGACCTCGCCGGGCTCGCGGCCGGCGGTGCCCGCATCCTGCGCATTACCCCCTACGACATGATGCCGCACACCCCGCACGTGGAGACGCTGGCGCTGCTCACGCTGAGATGATCTCTACGGTACCGGGGCCTGTCCAGAAGCGGGCTGCCGCCGCGAAGTGCGGAGCAGGATGGCGAATCCCACCACCGCGAGGAGGACCGAGCCGTACTGCCCCGGCGTGAAACCGAAGTAGCGAGCGTCGTCCCAGCGGAGCGTGTCGAGGAAGAAGCGCACGGGCGCGTAGACGAGGGCGAGCAGCCCGACGAAGGTGCCTGGTGGGCGCGGCTTGCCGCGGCCGAGCCATTGAAAGAGCGCGAGGAGGGGAATCGTGCACAGAGCTTCGTAGAACCCCAGGTTGTGGCGGACCACGTGATCGCTGTAGCGCTGGGCCAGGAAGAAGGTGGTCGCATACCCGGGGTGGTCGTAAGCCAGCGCGCAACCCGTACGGCCGAGCAGCCAGGCCGCGGGGAAGGCCCAGGCGATGAGGTCGAGGTAGCGCCAGCCCAGGGCCGGTTCGCGCCGGCCGCGCACGAACCAGACGGCGACCAGGGTGGCGCCGAGAAACCCGCCGAACGAGCTGATGCTCTCCCAGATGAAGAGCAGGCTCCAGGGGCGCGCCAGCACGTCGCGGGGGAAGTAGGCGATGCGGTCGACGACGTGGGCGCAGATGAAACCCACGACGACCATGTTCATGGCCAGACGCTCGGCCAGGACCCCGTCGAGGCCGAGCCGCGGCGCGCGTCGACGGATGAGCCGGAACGCGAGCAGGATGCCGAGTGCGACCAGGGCACCGAAGGCATGAATGGTGATGGGGCCAAGGTGAAGCTGGGGCTGTTCGAAATAGGGGATCACGGGCGTCCTTCCACGGAACCGGCGACGAAATGCCGGCGCGTCCATTCTGCCATGGCGATCCCGGCGGCGACCGTGACGGGAAAGGAATTGTTGATGCCGTACATGGGGATGGCGATCACCTGCTTGGCCGCCGCGATGAGCGTCTCGGGCACGCCGGCGGTTTCGCTGCCGAAGACCATCAGGCATTCCTCGGGCAGGTCCGCGTGCCAGAGGTCGACGCGGGCGTGCTCGCGCTCGAAGACCAGCAGGGGCAGTCCTCGCTCGGCCGCCCAGGCGCAGAGGGCCGCGTCGTCGGGCAGGTAGACCAGGTTCTCGTAGCGCTGCATGCCCATGGCGGCGCGTTGATAGAAGGGCTCGTCGCCGACCAGTACCACCTGTTTGACCAAGAAGGAATGCGCCACGCGGATGATGGCGCCCACGTTGAACGGGTTGCGCGCGCGCAGGATGGCGATGCTGAGCGGCCGGCGCAGCGGTTCGAGGCTGGCCTTTACCTCCCCCAGCGGCATGTCGAAACCAGGAACCTTCATGAAGCGGCGAGAGTGTAGCGGTGCGCGGGCCAAAGGGCTAGAGTGCACGCCACCTGACCGGCAATCGGCGCGGGGATCGCCTTCCAGCAGCAGGGCGCTCCCGTCGCGGAGGGGGCGCTGGCCCGCAAGGTACGGGGCGATCAGTTTTTGCATGCAGGAAACCTGGAGACACGGATCTCGAACGAGAGGCGCGATGCTCGCAGTCTTCTTGTTCGCTCTTGCGGTCGTGGCGGAGGCTTGGGGGAGCGCGGCTCCGGCAGGGCAGGCGCCGGCAGAGGCGGAGGTCCCTTCTTCGCGGCAGGCCGTGATCGTTCTGCGCGCCTTGGCCTACGACGGGAATCTCCGGACCCGCGCCGGCGACACCATCGACATCGGCGTCCTCTACAAGAAAGGCCACGGCCGCTCCGAACAGATGGCTGCCACCATGGCCAAGGCCTTTGGCGTGCTCGCATCGACCCAGGTTGCGGGCTTGCCCATCGCGGTTTCGCGCCTTGCCTACGGGGGTACCGAGGCCTTGGACAAGTCGATTGGCGGCGTCGGCATCGACATGATCTACGTCTGCGAGGGGCTCGACGCCGAGGTGGGCGCCATCGCCGAGGTCACTCGCCGGACGAAGACGCTTACCGTGGGCAGCGGGCGGGAACAGGTTCGCCAGGGCCTGTCGCTGGGGGTCTTCCAAGTCGATGCGAAAACGACCATCTTGCTCAACTTGCAGTCGAGCCGGCAGGAGGGCGTGGCCTTCGCCGCCGATCTCCTGCGTCTGGCCGCAGTGATTCGTTGAAATGGGAACCCTGAACTCCAGGCCTCAGGCTTCAGGCTTCAGGCTTCAGGCTTCAGGCTATCGTGCAGCGCGCGAGTCGAGATCCAGCAAAGCTCAAGGTCTTCGCCATGGCAGACGATCGAGTCGAGCCTGTCTAGCACGCGACCGCTCGTTTTCCGTCCGAGGAGCGCTTCGGGCTGCAAGCCCAGATCCGGCGGGCAGCCGTCTCGGTCCCGACGAACATCGTCGAAGGCTCGGCCCGTAGGTCGACGAGGGACGATGGCCATTTCCTGACCGTGGCGCTCGGCTCTGCGTCGGAGGCCCGCTATCGGATCGGCCTGGCGCATCGGTTGGGCATGATGCACGCGGAAGATCACGACCTGCTTGCTGCACGATACGGCGATCTCCTTCGGGCCATGGAGAAGCTGATCACCGCTCTCGACCAGAGAACCTGAAGCCTGGAGCCTGGAGCCTGAAGCCTTGGGTTGCGGGCGCAGCCCGAGGGGTGGGCAGGGGCCGGGGAGGTCCGAAGGCTCGGCGGGCAAAGCCCGGCTACGCCTACGCGGTTGATGGGAAGAGGGGTGGGATTCTAACGAAATCGACGCCAGAAGAGCCCGCCGGCGATCCCCAGCGCCATGGCCGTGAGCACCACGAGCCAGAACCACCGGTTGCGGGTCACTGGCTGGTGCGGCTGCGTCTTGTTGATGCTGAGCCCGAGAGCAGCCTTGGCCAGGACCTGACTCTGCATGTGAGCCGCGAGGGCGTCCTTGGGGTTCTTGTCCAGTCGCTCGCGGTAGAGCCGGCCCGCGGCGGCCAAGGTGTTGGTCTGCAGGCAGTGCTTGAGGAAATCCTCGTGCAAGGCCGCGTCGCTCCAGTTGGACTCGACCTTCTGCCAGAGCTCCTCGCCCTGGTTGTCCAGGTTTGTCGGGGGAGCATCGGTTCCCGGCTTCCACAGGCCAAAGACCAGGCCGCAGCGCGGACAGGAATCCGCCGTGGGCGTCCGCTTCTTCCTGCACTTGGGACAGGCAGAAGCCTCGGGCTCTTGCGACTCAGACACGGCCATCATGATAAGCGGATTCTTGGACGCTATCCAGAAGGCGCCGTTCTGGCGTGCGCGTGGGGCATGGTCAAAGGTCGTGTTCCAAGGTGAAGTCGGCGCCCAGCAGGGCTCCGAAAGGTGGTCGTGGTCGTAGACGTGACCGTGGCCGTGGCCGTGGCCGGAGTGATGAGTCGGCCACGGCCACGACCACGACCACGGCCACGACGGTCGGCTGAGCTCCGGCGGGTGAGGGGCTACGGAACTTGACCAGCAGCGGCTACGGGAGGCGGTTGAGGGACGGGGCCGACGTTGGCACGCATGGGGACGGGCATGAAGGTGAGGATGAAGCTCACCACCACGGCGCCGAAGAGGACGGTACGGCTGGGNNNNGTCACCACCACGGCCAGCGGCAAGAGCATGCGGCGCAGGAATTGGCTCGCCCGTCCGTAGCCGTTACCGAAGAAGGCGATGGCCACGTGGCCGCCGTCGAGCTGGCTGACCGGGATCAGGTTGAGCATGGTGACGAAGAGGCCGGCCCAGCCGGCGAAGGCGATGGGGTGCAGGTTGACGTCGATGCCGCGGTCGGGAAGCCACATGCCGCACACCAGGCGTTTGAGCACGGCGTAGAGCAGCGAGTTGCCCTCTTGTATGCCGCCCGTGCTGGGGCCGACCGGGGACAGGTACAGGCCATAGGCGAGCACGGGAATGGCGACGATCAGCCCGGCCAGGGGCCCGGCCGCGCCGATGTCGATGAGCTTGCGCCGGTCGGAGGTGCGCGACTGCAGGATCACGGCGCCCATGGTGCCGAACCCGAACTGGGGCGGCAGGGGCACGAAGTAGGGCAGGGAAACCGGCACGCGGTGGATGCGCGCGGCGATGTAGTGGCCCATCTCGTGACAGAGCAGGATGGCCATGAGCGGGATAGAGAAGGACAGCCCGTCGGTGAGCGGGAAGGCGCTGACCTCGCCATGCGCCATGTATGCGCCCCTGACGGTCGTGGTGAGCAGGGTCGTCAGAAAGAGCGCGACATGAAGCAGCGGCATGGTCCTGTTCTACTTCCCCGAATCGCCGCGTGCACGCCCGCGGAAGGCCGCGCGGCGCGGGTAGGCTTCCGGGCCGAGCGCGGCGGCGAGCTTGGCCAGGAGATGGCGCGACTCCTCGGGCACCGACTGGGGCACTTCGATGGCGATGCGCACGTGGGCGTCGCCGCGCCCGCCGCCCGGCCGCGGCAACCCCTTGTCGCGCACGCGGAACACGGCGCCGGACTGGGTCCCGGGCGGGATCTTCATGCGCACGCGCTGGTCGAGCAGCGGGATGTCGATCTCGGCGCCCAGCACGGCTTCCTCGACGGCGAGCGGCAGCTCGCAGACCAGGATGTCGCCCTCCTGGCGCAAGAAGGCGTCGGGTTTCACGCGCACGATGACGTGCAGATCGCCGGCCGGCCCACCGCGCCGGCCGGGCGAGCCCTCGCCCGCCACGCGCTGGGTGTTGCCCGCCTGCGATCCGGGGGGAATGCGTACCGTGAAGATACGCTCGGCCTCGAGGAGGCCGGTGCCCGCGCAGGCCGCGCAGCGTACGCGCGCCACTTCGCCCGCGCCGCCGCACGCCTGGCATTCCTTGCGCGCGCCGAGCAGGCCGGCCTTGCCGCGCCGGAAACCCTGGCCATCGCAGCGGGCGCAGGGCGCGAGGCCGGCGGCGCCGCCCTCGGCGCCGGTGCCGCGGCAGCTCGCGCAGTCGGCGGTTCGCACAAAGCGGATCTCCTTCTCGCAACCCAGGGCCGCCTCGACGAAGTCGAGCTCGAGGGTGTAGCGCAGGTCCTGGCCGGCCGCGCGCTTGCGCCCGGTGCCGAAGAGGTCGCCGAAGATGGCGTCGAAGAAATCGGTCACCACGCGAATGTCCGCCTCGGCGCCGAAGGGCAGGTCGCCGGCAACGGCGCCAAAGCGGTCGTAGTGGGCACGTTTGTCCTCGTCGCCCAGCACGGCGTAGGCCTGCGAGATCTCCTTGAACTTCTCCTCGGCCGCGCGGTCGCCGGGGTTGCGGTCCGGGTGGTGTTGCAGGGCCAACTGGCGGTAGGCGGCCTTGATCTCCGCCGCGCTGGCCTGGCGATCCACCTCCAGCACGTCGTAGTGATCGCGAATCGGCGCGCCGCGCATGCCCTGACTTACGAGCTGCCCTCTTCCGTGCCGCTATTTTCGGATTGCGAGCCGCCGCCTTGGAGGGACAAGAAGAGAGCGTGTGCCTCGGATTCGAGGCGGTCGATGACCGCGCGCAGGCGGTTCAGGTTGTCGGGCTCGGCCTCGACGGCATGCTTGCACTCGCCGAGCGCAGCTTCGACGTGTCCGCGCGCTTCGGGTTCCAGCTTGTCGCCGAATTCCTGCAAGGTGTGTTCGGTGCCGTAGATCAGGGTCTCGGCGTTGTTGCGCAGATCCGCCAGCTCTTTCTTGGCCAGATCCATGTTGCGGTTCTGGTCGGCCTCGGCGATGAAGCGTTCGATTTCCATTTCGGACAGCCCCGAGGTCGGCTGGACGATCACGCCCTGGGCCTTGCCGGTGCCCAGGTCTTTGGCCGACACGCTGACCATGCCGTTCGAGTCGATGTCGAAGGACACCTCGATCTGGGGCGCGCCGCGCGGCGCGGGCGGAATTCCCGTCAACTGGAAGTGCGCCAGGCTCTTGTTGTCCGACGCCATCTCGCGCTCGCCCTGCAGCACGTGCACGTTGACATAAGGCTGGTTGTCAGCGGCGGTCGAGAAGGTGCGCGCCCGCCGCACCGGCACCGTGGTGTTGTTCGGAATGATCCGCGTGAAGACGCCACCCGCGGTTTCCACGCCGAGCGAGAGTGGCGTGACGTCGAGCAGAAGCACGTCGGGTTGCTCGCCCGACAGCACGGCGCCCTGCAGGGCGGCGCCGACGGCGACGGCCTCGTCGGGATTGATGGCGCGCGAGCCCTTCTTGCCGAAGAAGGCGGAGACCATCTCCTGGACACGTGGCATGCGCGTCTGGCCGCCGACCAGGATGACCTCGTCGATGTCCGCCACCTTCCAGCCGGCGTCGTCGAGTACCTTCTCGCACAAGGGCAGGGTGCGGCCGACGATGTCCTCCGAGAGGGACTCGAGCTTGCTGCGGGTGAGGGACATCATGAGGTGCTTGGGACCGTCGGCGGTGGCCGCGATGAAGGGCAGGTTGATCTCGGTTTCCAGGCTGCTCGACAGCTCGTGCTTGGCGCGCTCGGCGGCCTCGCGCAGACGCTGCAAGGCCATGCGGTCCTGGCGCAGGTCGACCCCGTACTGGGCTTTGAAGCTGTCCGCGAGGTGGCCGATGATGCGCGCGTCGATGTCCTCGCCACCCAGGAAGCCGTCGCCGGTCGTCGCCTTGACCTGGTACACGCCCTCGTGCAGGTGCAGGAGCGAAACGTCGAAGGTGCCACCGCCGAGATCGTAGACCGCGATCTTGGCCTCGGGGACGACGGTGAGCCGGCCGTAAGCCAGGGCCGCGGCGGTGGGCTCGTTGATAATGCGCTTGACGTTGAGGCCGGCGATGCGCCCGGCGTCCTTGGTGGCCTNNTGGCGCTGGCTGTCGCCGAAGTAGGCCGGAACCGTGACCACGGCGTCGATGACCGGCTCGCCCAGGTATTCCTCGGCGATACGCTTCATCTTGTCGAGGATGTAGGCGGAAATCTGCGCCGGCGCATAGCCCTGGTCCTGCACGCTGACCCAGGCGTCGCCGTTGTCCGACGCGGTGACCTCGTAGGTGGAGTTCTTGCTGTGGCGCTCGACTTCGGGATCGGCGAACTTGCGGCCCATCAGTCGCTTGACCGCCGAGACCGTGTTTTCCGCGTTGGTCACCGCCTGGCGTTTGGCGATCTGGCCCACCAGCGGCTCGCCCTCGCCGGAGAACGCGACTACCGACGGCGTGGTTCGCGAACCCTCGGCGTTGGGGATGACCAGGGGCTCCAACCCCTCGACGACGGCGACGCACGAGTTGGTCGTGCCCAGGTCGATGCCGATGATGCGGCCCACGGCGTCTAGTCCTCGCCCTCGGTTCTGGCCGGAGCCTTCTCGGGTGTGGCTGCCCCCGCGGCCTCGGCGGTTGGGGTGGATGCTTCCGCAGGAGGCGGCGGCGCGGCGGCCACCACGACCATGGCGGGACGGAGCAGCTTGTCGCCGATGAGGTAGCCTTTCTGCAGTACGTGCAGGACCGAGCCCGGCTTGGCGTCGGCGGTTGGCGCCTGGGAGATGGCCTCGTGGAAGCGCGGGTCGAAGGGCTGGCCCACGGATTCGATGGCCTTGATCTGATAACGTTCCAGCTTCGAACGGAACTGACGCAGCACCAGATCCACCCCGTCGCGGATCGACTTGGCGTCGCCCTCCTTGCCCTCGCCGAGCGAAGCGGTGGCCCGTTCGAGGTTGTCGGCGATCTCGAGGAAGTCGCGCAGCACGGACTCGCGCGCGCGCACTTCGCCATCGGCCTGGTCCTTGCGCGCACGCTTCTTCCAGTTGTCGAAATCCGCGGCGATGCGCAGCATGCGATCCCGTAACTCGGCCTTGTCCGTCTCGAGCGCGGCGATGCGGTCCTCGGCGGTGGGGGGCACGGGCGTGGGCAGATCGGTCGCCGCCAGGTCCGGCGGCGAAGCTTCCGGCGGCGCCGCTGACGACGTCGCGGGTTCGGCCGGGGTGGCCTTGGATTCGGTCAGATCGATCTCGATTGGTTTCTTGTGCTTGTGGCTCATGACGGGAAAGCTCCGGACGCAGAACCTCTAGATCCTGGGGAGGATCTCGGTGATCACGTCGGCCGTGAAGTCTACCAGAGGGATGACCCGGGAATAATTCATTCGTGAGGGGCCGATCACGCCGATGGTGCCAAGGGGGCGTTCCTCGCCGCCATAGCTGGCGGCGACGACCGAGATGTCGTCGAGGTCGGCCAGGTTGGCTTCCGCGCCGATGAACACGCAGATGCCGGGCGCGGTCAGGGTGCGATCGAGGAGCTTGACGATTTGATCCTTCTCTTCCAGGGTGCGCAGCACGCAACGGGCTCGATCGAGGTCCGCCGCGTTGGCGAGAAGGTTCGACTGACCATCGAAGAGGATCTCGCCGGGGCGATCCGCGGCCGGCATGGCGGCCGCGGCCAGTCCGAGAGCGTGCGCGAGGACGGGATCGTCGTCATGGGAACCCTCGAAGGGTTCCCATTCCCTCCCGCGATGGTCCGCCGGCAGCAAAGCTGCCGGGCTGCCCACGCGACTGGCCAAGCGCACTTTCTCGTTCGCGATCTCCTCCAGGACCCATTGGCGCATGCCGTCGAGAGTGAGGCCGGCGACCAGGTTGTTCAAGTAGTTATTGATGCGGTCGAGATCGCCGGGGGAAAGCGAGAAATCGACGTGCACGACCTTGTTCTGGACCTGTCCGCTGGTGGTGGCGATGACGGCGAGAAACTGGTCGTCGCGCAGACGCACGAATTCGAGGTGCGAAACCTCGTCCGACTTGGGGAGGGGGGCCTGCACCACGACGGCCAGGTGGGAAAGCTCGCGCAGCAGGCGCGCCACCCGTTGCATGATCTCCTGCGGTTCGGTGGCCGGGCCAAGCCGGCCGCGGATGTCCTCTTTCTCGCACTGGGACAGGCTGCGCACGCGGAGGAGCGTGTCGATGTAGAGACGCAGCCCGCGGTCGGTCGGGATGCGCCCGGCCGAGGTGTGCTGCTGGCGCAGGAGCCCCTCGTCTTCCAGTTCGCCCATCACCGCGCGCACCGTGGCGGGGGAAACCTCCAGCGCGTAACGCCGCGCGACAGTGTGCGAGCCCACGGCCTCGCCGGTGGCCAGATACTCGGACACCACGGCATGCAAGACCTTCTTCGCGCGAATGCCGATGTCGCTCACGACCATGATCTAACCTCAAAAACCCGCCGCCGCCAAGGGCGGTGGCGGAGAGGGCACAGAGAAGGGGGAGGGCACGGAGCGGCGGTTGGTGCTCGCAGGTTCATTCCTTTATTCTCTTGCTATGGGCGGAACAGGGTTCATCGCATGACCCGGCTCGTGGGGATGCTCGTTGGCGATCTCGCCTCGACCGGCGCGGGACTGACGGCGGGATTTTGGGTAGGGAGGCGAAGGGCGCGCGCGGGACGGGCTCGACCGGCCTTCTGGCCCTGGCTTCTTGCGGCGCTCTTGGCCTTGGTTCTCGACACTTTCGCCAGCATGTTTCCGACTCTTGCTGGCCGATTGCCGTTGTGGGTGCAACGTTGCGAGGAACCGACACTCTGGGCCTTGGCCCTTGCGTTCCTGGCATTCGGCGTGGCGTTCGCCCAAGCGCCGCGAAAGATCGTGCGATTTTCGCCTTTCGTTCTGATCGCCCTCCATGCGGCGCTTTCTTGGCCCATCGCCAGCTTCCTGCGCGACACGCGGCGGGACGGCATGTCCGTGCAGAATCAGACATGGGATTCCGTGCCGGCAACAGCCGCCAACCTGCTGCGGCTCTATGGTGTCGACGCGAGTGAGCGAGACATGGCCGACCTCTTCGGCACCACGATTCGTAGCACGTCACCGGTTGGCGTCATCGATGGCCTGACTCGGCTCGGGATGCAATGTGAGACCCAACCGGTCGAGGGGCTGGGGATGTGGTTCACACCGGCTTTCCTTTTTCGCGGCGCCGGCCTCAACTCGAGGACACGTCTCGCGTTCGAGATCGGGAAGAGTGACGAGCACGAGAATCTCATGAACCTTTCGATTGCGTGCGATGCAGACCCGGGAGAGGTCCAACGTCGGGTCGGCAGCGGCATATACACCTCCGGTCCGCGACGCCTGCTCGATCGGTCGGCCACGCGGGTATGTCCGCCGCGCGCTTCGGACGAGCACTTCCTGCCACCCCTGGCGCTGTATGTGCCGGGCGTATTCATCCATCGCGCCATCAACCTTGGGAGTGAGTACCATGCTCGGCGGAGGTTCTCCGAGGTACTGCGCAGCATGAACGAACCTTCGCTGTCGTGCGGCCACGTGGCCGGGAGGACCTACCGGTTTCTGTGGCTGCCGGCCTTTCACCCGCAAGTGGTCGTGCGTGTCGATGTGGACGCGAACGGTGCGAGGATGACCACCACGGCAGTCGGTCACGATGGCAGCACCGTCGAACGTCTGATCGCGGATCTGGATGCCGCGGCCTGGCAGGCACTCGAGACCGAGATCGTCAGTTCCAGAATCGAAGAACTCGCTTCCACGTCCAGCGAGGGGATGGGTTTCAAGGATGGCGTGATCGTCGTGTTTGAGGCGCGCGCGGAGGAGCACTACAAACTTGTCTATCGGAGCACCCCGCTTTTCGGACCCAGCCTGGAGCTTGGTCGGACCTTCCTCCGGCTTTCGAGAGCGAAGAGCGGCGAGGTGCTGTTGGCGGACTGCCTCGGGCCCTTCACCAAGACGACGAAGTGACGGCACGTTCCGAACTCTTCTTACTCCGTCCTCTGTGTTCTCTGTGCTCTCTGTGGTGAAGACTTCGGACCCCCGCCCCACAGGCGAACGGCGACTTCGTCGGCGAAAAGAAAGCCCGCGGGCAGCAGGCGCAGGCGTTCGGGCGTGATGTCCAGCCAGCCGGCGTCCGCGCAGGCACGGGCGGCGGCGTCGCGACCGGGGCGAGCGAGTGGGTCGTGGCCGTATCGGTTCGCGTGTGCCAGGCGATCCACGCCGTCCGCGGTGCGCAGGCCGAGCCACAGGGCTTCTTCCTCCAGTTGTCCAGCCGTGCGGTGTTCGGCGAGATCGATGTCGAGTGCGTCCGCACCCGCGGTCGATCGTTTCAGGTACGAGGGCACCGAGCGCGGATTGGCGAATCGCCATCCGTCCCCGGTGGCGAGTGGCCGAAAGGACGCAGCGGAAACCCCGAGGCCGAGATACGAGCCCATGGTCCAGTACAGGCTGTTGTGCCGGCTACGGCGGCCGGGCAGGGCGTACGACGAGATCTCGTAATGCTCGTAGCCCGCGGCGGTCAGGGTGTCGTGGCCCGCGGCGTACATCGCGGCCACTTCCTCGTCGCCGGGGCGGTCGAGCTTGCCCGCGCGCTCAAGCGCGCCGAAACGGGTGCCCGCCTCGACGGTCAAGGCGTATGCGGTGATGTGCTCGGGGCGCAGAGCACCCAGAGCGGCGAGCGAGGCGCGCCAGTCCGCCATGGACTGGCCGGGCAGGCCGAACATCAGATCCGCGCACAGGTTTTCGAACCCGGCCTGGCGTGCGGCCACGAACGAGGCGGCGATGGCCCCGCTGCCGTGCCGGCGTCCGATGCGCCGAAGCAATCGATCTTGGAAGCCTTGCGCCCCGAACGACAGCCGATTGATCCCCAGCCCGCGCAATTCGACGAGAGCCCTGGGATCCAGATCCCCAGGGTTGGCCTCGACGGTAATCTCCAGGCCGGAGCCACTGCCGAAGGCCTCCCGCACGCTCTCGAGCACGCGGCCCAGCGCGCGCGGGCGCCAGAGGCCCGGCGTGCCGCCCCCGAAGTAGATCGAAACCAGGCGTGGGCCAGCCGCGCCGAGAAACCACGGGCCGCGCGCCCGTAGCTCCGCCAGGACGGCATCCGCGTATGCCTCGTGCGGGATCTCTCGTTGCGCCGCCACCGCGAAATCGCAGTAAGGGCAGCGCGAGGTGCAAAAGGGAAAGTGCACGTACACTCCGAGCGGCCGCGCGCCATCGATGTCGCCGCTCCCCAAGGACCGCTGGCGTTTGTTCGCGGAGCTTCCCACGTCAGGTTCCCGAGTCTTTCTCCATCACGGAATCGAAGCATAGGACAGCGTATGGGTTCGGGCAGGCGAAAGAAAGTCGTCGAGCCACGCAACTTGTGCCGGCGGTCGCCGATAGTCCCGATGATGCGTAGCTACCCATGTTCAATCCCATGTCTCGTTCTCCTGGCTTGTACGCCGGAAACCGATCTGCGGCAGGACCAGACCGCGGCGTCCACCGAAACCACGAGCGGCAGTCTGTCCAGTCCCGAGCCCGACCCACTCGCCGGACAGCTCGTCGACCCGCCCACCGGCTCGATCGGCATCGCCACCAATCTGGCAGCGCTCGTCGTGCGTTTCACCGAGGCGGTGCAACCGGTGGATTTGGCTCCACCTTTCCTCTTGCGGTCGGCCGCCGGGGACGAGTTGCCGCTGCCACTGGGCGAGGCCGTGCCGTGCCCGCAAACCTGTTACCAGATCGCGCTCGCGGTTGAGCTGGGGCCGTCGCTCCTCTACGCCCTGGAAACGATGGCCGGCGGCCTGCAGTTTCTCGACGGTAAACCGGTCCCGGCTGGCAGCGCGGGATCGTTCACGACCGCGGATGCGGCGGACCGGTTCGCGCCGCGCGTCGAGGGGTTCACCGCCGAGGTCAGCGCAGGTTGCCTCTTGGTGCATCTGGCCGCGGACGAGCCGGTGCGCGCCGAGATCGCGCTCGACGCTGGCGGCCAGACGGCATCCATCTCGGCCGGCGACTTCGCGTCCACCATTGACGTCGCGCAACGCCTGCCGGATCTGCCGGCGGGAACGAGTGCCCAGGCGGTGGCCCGCGTCTTCGACCGCGCCGGCAATGCGGTAGATTCGGCGCCCATCCCACTGAACCTGCCGCCCCTGCTCCCGCGCATCGTCATCACGGAGGTTCTGGCCAACCCGGCCGGTTCGGAAACCACCCAGGAATGGGTCGAGATCTACAACGCCGGAAGCGAGACGGTGGCCTTGGGCGGGCTCGCGATCGCGGACAAGACCGGCAGCGACACGCTTTCCGAGGCCAGCCTGATGGCCGGCGCCTTCGCCCTCGTCGTTGCCGAGAAATATGACCCGGCCGCAGGCAGCGACGTCCCGCCTCGCGACGGAACCCTGCTGGTGCATGTGTCCGGCCGCATCGGCAGCGATGGCCTCTCGAACGCGGGCGAGCCGGTGCGTCTGCTGACCGCCGCCGGGGATGTCATCAGCCAGTACGGCGGCTTCATCGACGTCAGCGCCGCGGCGTGGTCGGGCAAGAGCGTGAAACGGTCGAGCCCCGAGGCTTGCGACGCGGCGGGGACTTGGAGCGCCACGCCCAGCCCCGCCACCCCCGGCTGGTGAGCGAATCCTTCCAGGGTTTTCATTTCAGCCATTTGGGGGGTATGCCCCCCGGAAAAGGTGTTAAATAGGAGGTCATGTCTGGTCACAACAGGTGGTCCAAGATCAAGCACAAGAAGGGGGCCTCGGACGCCAAGAAGTCCAAGGTCTGGACGAAGGTGATCAAGGAGATCACGATTTCCGCGCGTTCGAGCGGTGACGTGAACGGTAATCCTCGCCTGCGCGCCGCGGTCGACAAGGCCCGTTCGGTCAACATGCCCAACGACACCATCGAACGCGCCATCAAGAAGGGCACCGGCGAGCTCGAGGGCGTGAACTACGAGGAGTTCAACTTCGAGGCCTACGGTCCAGGCGGTACGGCCATCCTGCTGGAGATCTTGACTGACAACCGCAACCGCACCACGGGCGAGATCCGGAATCTGCTTGCCAAGGGCAACGGCAACCTGGGCAGCGCGGGCTCGGTGGCGTACATGTTCAAGAAGCTGGGCGTGGTGGCCTACGACAAGTCCGCCGTCGACGAGAACAAGGTTACCGATGCCGCTATCGAGCTAGGCGCCGACGACGTGCGTGTCGAGGACGACATGCTCACGGTCGTGACCGAGCCCAAGGAGTTCGAACGCATTCGCGACGGGCTCAAGGCCGCGGGCCTGCCCGACCCGGTGTCGGCCGAGGTCACCATGATTCCGCAGAACAAGGTTCACCTCACCGGCCGCGACGCCGAGGTGGCTCTCAAGCTGCTCGACGCTCTCGAGGACAGCGACGACGTGCAGAACGTGTACTCGAACCTGGACGTCGACGAGGCTGAACTGGAGAAAGTCAGCGGGTAGCGCCTGCCATGCCGGTCGCCGGCCGCGTGCGGATTCTGGGCATCGACCCGGGATCGCTGCGCCTGGGCTACGGTGTGGTCGACCGCGTCGGCAAAGTGGGGCTGGCCTACGTCGAGTGCGGGGTCATCACCGCGCCGGCGCGCATGGAACGGGCGCAGCGCCTGTGCCTCATCGGCCGCGGCCTGCGTGAGCTCGTCGAAGAGCTGCGGCCCGACGAGGTCGCGCTCGAGCAGGCGTTCTACGGCAAGAACGTGCAGTCGACTCTGGCCCTGGGCGAGGCGCGTGGGGTGGCGACCTTCGTCGTGACCGACCGCGGCCTACCAGTGGCGGGTTACGCCCCGGCGCTGGTCAAGCGCACCATCGTCGGCCACGGTGCCGCGACCAAGCAGCAGATCGGCTTCCTGGTGCGCACGCTGCTCGCCCTGCGCCGGGTGCCTGAGCCCGACGCGGCCGACGCCCTGGCCATCGCCATTTGCCACGCCCGCCAGTCGTCTCTGCTGACGGCTTCACTTGAAACGCGACCCGCGCGCCCGCGCGTGCGATGATACGGAGTCATGATTGCTTCGTTACGAGGTGCCCTGCTCGAAAGTGGTCCGGAAGGAGTCGTGATCGAGGCGGGTGGCGTCGGTTACGCGGTGACCATCACCACTGCCGCCCAGCGCGCTTTGCCGCCGCTCGGCGCCACTGCATTCCTGCTCATCCACACGCACGCCGTACAGGACGGGCCGCTCCAGCTCTTCGGTTTCGCCGAGGCGGAAGAACGCCGCCTCTTCGAAACGCTGCTCTCGGTGCAGGGCGTGGGGCCCAAGGTCGCGATGGCCATCCTCTCCGGCCTGCCCACCGGCGAGCTGGTGCGCGCCATCTCCGGCTCGGACATCGCCACCCTGACCAGGATTCGTGGGGTCGGGCGCAAGACCGCGGAGCGCATCGCCGTCGAGTTGCGCGACAAGATCGGGCTCGGTGGCGGCGATGCGGCGGGCGGCACGGTCTTGCCCGGCGCGGTTCCGCCCGGCCGGATGGGCGAGGTGCACGGCGCGCTGACCGCGCTCGGTTACAAGCCCGCGGAGTTCGACGCGATCCTGACCAAGCTCGATGAGAAGCAACATGTGACCGACCTCATCAAGCAGGCCCTGGCCCTGCTGCGGAGGAAATAGTGGCGCGCCGCAAGCACGACGATGGCACAGAGGCCGCGCCGCCTGCGGCCACCTCACCCAGCGAGGCCGAGACGGGGCTTCCGTCCGAGAAGATCATGGACGGCCAGGCGGCTCCGGGCGACGAGGAATCCGCGCTGCGCCCGCGCTCGTTCGCGGAGTTCGTCGGTCAGCGCAAGGTGGCCGACAACCTGGAGGTCTATGTGGCGGCGGCGAAGAAGCGCGGCGGCGCCCTCGACCACGTGCTGCTCTCGGGGCCGCCCGGGCTGGGCAAGACCACGCTGGCGCACGTCATCGCGCACGAGATGGGCACCTCGGCGCGCGTGACCTCGGGGCCGGCCCTCGAACGCAAGGGTGACCTGGCCGGCATCCTCACCTCGCTCAGTCGGGGTGACGTGCTCTTCATCGACGAGATCCACCGCCTGCAGCCCATCATCGAGGAAAGCCTCTATCCCGCCATGGAGGACTTCCATATCGAGATTGTGACCGGCGCGGGCGCGGGCGCCAGCGCCATCACCGTGCCTCTCGAACGTTTCACCCTGGTCGGCGCGACCACGCGCACCGGCCAGCTCACCTCGCCCTTGCTCTCGCGCTTCGGCATTGTCGAGCGCCTCGACTTCTACGCGCCGGAGGAGCTGGCCACCATCGTCAAGCGCTCGGCGAGGTTGCTCAACCTCACCTGCACGGCCGACGGCGCCGAGGAGCTCGGCCGGCGCGCGCGCGGCACGCCCCGCATCGTCAATCGCCTCTTGCGCCGGGTGCACGACTTCGCGCTGGTGCGCGGCGACGGTACGGTCACGCGCGCGGCCGCCGACTACGCGCTCCGGCGCCTGGGCGTGGACGGCCGGGGGCTCGACGACGGCGACCGCCGCTTCCTGCGCGCCATCATCGAACGCTTCGACGGCGGTCCGGTGGGCATCGAATCGCTGGCCGCGGCGCTTGCCGAGGACCGCGACACCCTCGAGTACGTGCACGAGCCCTATCTCATCCAGGAAGGCTTCCTCGTGCGCACGCCGCGCGGCCGCCAGGCGACGGCGCAGGCCTTCGAACACCTCAAGATACCCCTGCCCAATCGGAGTACGAGCGGGCAGGGCAGCCTGTTCTGAATCAGCCGGAGCGCAGCCAGGCGAAAGCCGAGGTGCGTCGCGAACGCGGCGCGCCCTATGACGTCCTGGCGGGCAGGTGGATCGCGGATGGATCCACGGCGGCCTCGAACACGATGTTCGCGGGGCCGCGCATGGCCACGCCGGCGTAGGTCGGGCCGTCAGGGCTCGCGGCGCCGGCTTTCGCGGTGATGAAGAGTGTACCGCCGGGCAGGTGCACCGGGATCTCGCGATCGGCGTCGGCGCGCCCTTCGAGGCACGCGGCCACGACGGTGGCGCAGGCGCCAGTCCCGCACCCCAGGGTGATGCCGCAGCCGCGTTCCCAGACCACGAGATGGATCTCGGGGCACCCATCGGCGCCCTGGCGCACGGCTGCGAACTCGACGTTGGTCCGGCGGGGGAACAGGGAATGGGTTTCGATGCCCGGACCAAAGGTGGCGGCCAGATCGCGCAGGTTGGCGGTGGGATCGTCGACGAAGATGACGGTGTGCGGGTTGCCCATCGAGACCGCCGTGAAGGCAAAGTCGCGGTCAGAAGCGGGCAGGGGCGCGCGCACCAGGCGGGGCGCATCGCTTGCCACCGGCACCAGGCGCGGCACCAGTTGGGGCACGCCCATTTCCACGGTCACGGAGGCCGCGCGCTGGCCTACGACGTCGAGCTTGCAGGCGAGGAGACCCGCGCCCGTGTCGATGCGCAGGACGTCCCGCCGCAAGGCCGGATCCCTGTCGTGCAGAACCTTGGCGACGCAGCGGAGGCCGTTGCCGCACATCTCGGCATCGCTGCCATCGGCGTTGAGCACGCGCATGCGGGCGTCGCCCCTGTCGCCCGGCAGGATGGCCAGCACGCCGTCGCCGCCGACCCCGAAGTTCCGATCGCACAGGGCACGCACGACGTCGGGCCGGGTCACCATCTCCGCGAGCGGCTGCGCCGGCTTGCCTGGGCGCAGATCGACTACCAGGAAATCGTTCCCCAGTCCTTCAACTTTCACGAATGGCAGAAGGGCCATTCGCCAGATCTACCACGCGGCGGCTCTTCGGCCACGCGGCGGCTCTTCGGCCACGCGACGGCTCTTCGGCCACGCGGCCGCTACTCGGCCGCTGGATTCTCGCCGGCGCCCTCGGCGGCGGCCGGCTTCTTGGCCGGCTTCTTTTCCGCGGACGGGCTGTCCTCGGCAGGCTGCGTTTCGGCCGTCGGCTTGTCCGCTGGGGCGGCCTTCTTCTCGGCAGGCTGCTTTGCGGCCGCGGACCTCTTCTCCGCGGAGGGCTTGGCCGGCTTCTCGGCCGGCGCTTTGGCCTTTTTCTCGGCCGCTGGTTTTTCGGTCTTGTCCAGCTTCAGCTCGGCAGCGAGTTTGCCTTCGGCGGGTGCCTTGCCCGGCAGCGTGAGCTTGAGGGCGGGGGCGGTCCGGTCGGCCGCCGGCTTGTCCTCGGCCGGCGCCTTCTCTGGTACCGTCGGCGCCTCGTCCTCGGCCGCCGCACCTTCGGCGGGCGTGCCCTCGCTCTTGTTCACCTCGGCCTTGGCCTTCGCCTCGCGCTGCTTCTCGATGTCGGTCAACATCTTCGCGTTCGCGGCCTCCTCGGACTTCTTGGCCAGGGCCTTCTTCTCCGCGATCCGCTGCAGGCGGCGCGAATCCGACTGGCTCGACATGTAGGCCAGGGCCAGCGAATTCGTGAAGAAGATGAAGGCGCAGACGGCGGTCATCTTGGTCAGGAAGTTCGCCCCGCCGGACGAGCCGAACACGCTCTGGCTGCCGCCACTGCCACCGAAGGCGAGGCCGATGCCACCACCGCGCCCGGCCTGCAGGAGGACGACCAGCATCAGGAAGATGCAAACGACGACGTGAAGAACGGTTAGGAACGTGTACACGCGGTTACCCCTTGTTGAACGATCTTGGCGAACGAATCCACCGTCAGCGACGCACCTCCCACCAGCGCGCCGTCGATATCCTTCTCTTTCATGAGCTCGGAGATGTTATCGGGCTTCACGCTGCCGCCGTAGAGAATACGGATCTGCTGGCCGCGCGCCCGCAACCTTTGCACGAGCTTGCCGCGAATCGACGCATGGACCTCTTGGGCTTGCGCCGGCGTGGCCACGCGGCCCGTACCGATGGCCCACACCGGTTCGTAGGCGATGACCGACTTGCCGAGCTCGTCGTCGCTCAGGCTGGAGGTCGTGCCGTCGAGTTGCTTGCCCACGACCGCGAGCGCCCGGCCGGCATCGCGCTCGGCAAGGGTCTCGCCGATGCAGATGATGGGGATGAGCCCGGCCGCGAGCGCGGCCTTCGCCTTGCGCGCCACGGTCTCGTCGGTCTCGCCGAAGTACTGGCGCCGCTCCGAATGGCCGACGATGGCGTACGTCGCCCCCGCATCGGCAATCTGAGCCATGGCAACTTCGCCGGTGAATGCACCCTTGAGCTCCCAGTAGCCGTCCTGGGCCGCCACGCCGACGCTGCCGCCCTTGAGCTTGTCCGCCACGGTGCCAAGCGCCACGAAGCCCGGGCCGACGGCCACGTCCGCCGCCGTCACGGCAGCCACCGCGTTGCGCACACCGGTCGCGAGGGCCACGGAGTCGGAGAGGGTGCCCCACAGCTTCCAGTTGCCACAGAAGAATGGTCGAGGGATGCGCGGATTGGACATGTTGTTCGGGACTCCTTTCTACTTCAAGATTCCAGGGCGGCAAGCCCGGGAAGTTTCTTGCCTTCGATGAATTCGAGCGAGGCGCCGCCGCCGGTGGACACGTGCGTGATGCTGGGGGTGACCCCCGCGCGCTCCACGGCGGCCGCCAAGTCGCCGCCGCCGACGACGGTCGTGCCGCCCATGACCGACGCCATGGCCTTGGCCACGCCGAGGGTACCGGCCGCGAAGGCGGGCGACTCGAACACGCCCATGGGGCCATTCCAGAACACGGTGCGGGCGCGCGACAGTACGCCGCTCATCTCGGCAACCGATTCGGGGCCGATGTCGAACGCCGCCTGGCCGTCGGGAACGCACGTGGCGGGAACCACCGTGCCGGCCTCGGCCCTGGCGTCCTCGGCCACGACCAGATCCCGCGGTAGGATGATGCGCCCGCCGCTCGACTCGGCCTTGGCCAGGAAGGCGCGCGCGATGGGCAGCTTGCTGGGCTCGACCAGCGAACGCCCCATGCCGACGCCCTGGGCGGACAGGAAGGTGTTGGCCATGGCGCCGCCCAGGCAAACCACGTCGGCGCGGCCGAGCAGGTTTTCGAGCAACCCGATCTTGTCCGCGACCTTGGTGCCGCCGATGACGGCGACAAAGGGGCGCTCGACCTCGCCCACCAGCTTGCCCAGCATCTTCACCTCGCGCTCCAAGAGGAAGCCCATGCCCTTGCTGGCGACGTACTTGACCATGCCCGCGGTGGAGGCGTGCGCGCGGTGGGCGGTGGCGAAGGCGTCGTTGACGTAGACGTCGGCGTAGGTGGCCAGACCGCGCGCGAAGGTTTCGTCGTTGGCTTCCTCCCCCGGCGAAAAGCGTAGGTTCTCGAGCATCGCGACCCCACCGTCGCGCAGGTCGTTGACGACCTTCTTGGCGCCGTCGCCAGCCGGCTCGTCGGCCAGGACGACGTCGCGGCCCAGGGCTTCGGCCAGGTAGGCGGCCACGGGAAGCAGGGAGAGGTCCGGTCTGGCCCGGCCCTTGGGCCGTCCAAGGTGCGAGGCGAGCACCACGCGGGCGCCGCGCTCGATGGCGTGGTTGATGGTGGGCAAGCTCTCGCGGATACGGGTCGCGTCGGACACGCCGCCGGCCGGGGTGAGCGGGACGTTGAAGTCCACGCGGATGAACACCCGCCGGCCCTGAAGATCCAAATCGGCGATGCCTCTTGCCGCCATGAGTGGGCCGCTTCTACACGGAAGGGGGAGGGTTTTCCAGGGTTTTGGCCGGATGCAACCAAATAGAAAAAGGGGACCCGGAGGTCCCCTTCTTCCTGCACGAGGAATCGTGCGGTCAGGCGAGTGTGCTGTCGTTCGAAATGTCGCTGGTCACCTGAGCGATGAGCTCGCTGGCCAGGGCGACGATCTGCTTCGGCTCGTAGCCATTCTGGCGAAGATCGCGATAGAGCGACTTCGAAAGAATCCTGAGGGCGCGTTCTCTACTTACTACTGGCGTTTCGGTTTGCATGGTTGCCAGGGCTTGACTCATGTTGCCTCCTCCCAAGAGGTTGCCTCTGCCCGTAGCAGGAGGTGTGCCACTCGACACACGACCGACACCGTTCTGTAACACGCTGAAAACACGCTCACCGGATACGCTTCGCGTCTTGTGGCGCGAAATGAGCTACGCATGTAGGAGCTGATAACGCGCAACCCCAAAGATGCTAAACGGGTGGATACGTGCTTCCAGTGCGTAGCCAGGTTCGCAGCGAACGGTTTCCAGGACTCGATGCGACAACCTACTAGTTGCAGCTACTTAGGTTCAGCGCCAAACACCCGCGTGGGGAGCCGGCGAGCTTCGCTCACGGCCTGCTGGCCTGCGCACCATCGCGGGAGGTGAAAGGAACCCTGTCAGGGTTCCTTTGTTATCAGTCCAATATGCAGCTCGTCGAGCTGCTTGCCGGACACCGCGGAAGGCGCGTCGGTGCACAGATCGGTTCCCTTCTGGGTCTTGGGGAACGCGATTACGTCGCGCAAGGAATCCGCGCCACACAGGAGCATGGCCAGCCGGTCGAGACCCGCGGCGATGCCGCCGTGGGGTGGCGGGCCGTGGCGGAAGGCGTCCAGCAGGAAGCCGAACTTGGTGTGCGCGTCTTCGTCCGTGAGCCCGATGGCGCGGAAAACGCGCGACTGCACATCGCCGCGGTGGATACGGATGGAGCCGCCCGCGATCTCGTTGCCATTGAGCACGAGGTCGTAGGCGCGCGCCCGCACGGAGGCGGGGTCGGACTCGAGGCGGTCGAGGTCTTCCTCCATCGGCGAAGTGAAGGGGTGGTGCGACGCCACCAGCTTGCCGTCGTCGGCGCGCTCGAAAAGCGGGAATTCCGTGATCCATCCGAACTTCCACTGGCCGGCCGGCACGATGCCCAGCTTGTTCGCGACATGCAGGCGGAGCGCGCCGAGCACCGTGTTCACCAGCTTGGGTGCCCCGAACTGCAAGAAGAAGACGTCGCCTTCTTGCAGGCCGGCCGCCCTGTTCAAGTCTTGGCGCAGGCCCTCGCTCATGGTCTTCATCGGCGAGCGCGTCCACGCACCGCCGGCGCCGATGCGCGCCCGGGCCAGGCCGCGCGCGCCCAGCCCCTTGACGAATTCCTCCAGCTTGTCGATCTCGGCGTTCGACATCTTGGACGCTTCGGCCGCCGGCAGCCGCCAGCCCTTGACCACCGGCGCTTCGCCCGCGGTCTTGGCCGACACCACCTGCCGGAGCATCTCGACGTTGCCGCCGTCGTGCTTGCGCACGACCTCCGTGACCTCGCAGAGGGGCAGTCCGAAGCGCAGGTCGGGCTTGTCCGAGCCGTAGAGGCCCATGGCCTCGGCGTACGACAGGCGCGGGAACGGCCTCGCCAGCTCGATGCCGAGAATGTCCTTCCACAGTCCGGCCATCAACGCCTCGAAAACACCCTGCACATCCTCCTCGATGACGAAGCTCATCTCGGCGTCGATCTGGGTGAACTCCGGCTGGCGATCCTGGCGCAGGTCCTCGTCGCGGAAGCAGCGGACGATCTGGAAATAACGGTCGAAGCCCGCCACCATGAAGAGCTGCTTGAAGAGCTGCGGCGACTCGGCCAAGGCGTAAAACTGTCCGGGCGACAGGCGCGACGGCACGAGGAAGTTGCGCGCGCCGCCCGGCGTGTATTTCACGAGGAAGGGCGTTTCGATCTCCAGGAACTTGTGCGCCGTCAGCACGCGCCGGGCGGTCTGGTAGATCTGCGAGCGCAGGACGAAGTTCTTCTGCAGTGAGGGCCGGCGCAGATCGAGGGCGCGGTGCTTGAGTCGGATCGACTCGTTGGCGTTGGCGTCGTCCGCGATCTCGAAGGGGGGCGTGTCCGAGCGCGAGAAGATGGTGAGCTCCGTGCAGTGGACCTCGATCTCGCCGGTGGGCAGGTTGGGGTTGCGCCGCTCGCCGCGGTCGTGCACCACCCCGCGTAGGCCGATGCAGTACTCGGAGCGCAGCTCGCTCGACAGGGCATGCGCGGGGGCGCTGGTGTGCGGCTCGAACACCACTTGCGTGATGCCGCCGCGGTCGCGCAGATCGATGAACACGCAGCCGCCGTGGTCGCGCCGGGACGCGACCCAGCCGAAGAGCACGACGGTGGCACCGGCGTCGGTCCCGCGCAAGGCGCCGCAGTCATGGGTACGCTTGATTTCTTTGAGAAACTCGGGCATGGCCGTTATTTACTGGAAGCCGAGCCCGCCGTCGACCCATTCGACCGAAAAAGATCCTCACCAGGCGCGGCGGGCGCTATACCACCTGCTGGCCAACGACGGGGCGACGATACGGATGAATAGAAACCCAGTCCTTGCGCATCTACAGACGAGCACGACATGAAAAACATCGTTTCGGTCCAGGACATTCACAAGAACTACACCCTCGGCACCTTCGTGGTGCCCGCTTTGCGCGGGGTATCGCTCGATGTCGAGGAAGGTGAATTCCTCGCCATCGCCGGCCCCTCGGGCAGCGGCAAGACCACCCTGCTCAATCTCATCGGCTGCGTGGACACGCCCACGCAAGGCAAAGTCGCCGTCGCCGGCAATCCCACGGGCAGCATGTCCGAGCGCCAGCTCACGCGTCTGCGCCTGCACACCATCGGCTTTATCTTCCAGAGCTTCAACCTGGTGTCGGTTCTGAGCGTCTTCCAGAACATCGAGCTGCCGCTTCTCTTGCAACGCTCCGCCGGCGTCAAGGAACGGCGCGAACGGGTGCGCGCGCTGCTCGACCGGGTCGGCATCGCCGAATACGCCAAGCACCGGCCCAGCGAGCTCTCCGGCGGGCAGCGCCAGCGCGTGGCCATCGCGCGGGCGCTGGTCACGCGCCCGCAACTGGTCCTGGCCGACGAGCCCACGGCGAACCTGGACTCGGTCACGGGCACCAACATCCTCGATCTGATGAGAGAGCTGAACCGGAGTGAGAAGACCACCTTCATCTTTTCGACCCACGACCCGCGGGTGTGGTCGTACGCCAGCTCGGTGGTGCGCCTGGCCGACGGGAAGATCGTGGATCAGGTGAGCGCCGAGGAAGCCGTGCGCGCCGTCGGCGTGGCCGGTCCGCCAAGCACGAGGACGACCTAGATGCGCGGCTACCTCGACACGCTGAAGGTGATCGTTCTCATCGCTTTCCGCAACCTGTTCGCCAGTCGGCTCAAGACGCTCATCGTCGGCGGCATCATCCTCTTTGGATCGATGCTCGTCGTGGTCGGCACCGCCCTGGTCGATAGCGTGGACGCCTCCATGCGGCGCAGCATCGTCGGGTCGGTCACCGGGCACATCCAGGTCTACAATTCGAAGTCGGCCGACGAATTGGCGGTCATCGGCGGGTTCCAGATGGACAGCCTCGATCTCGCGCAGCTCGACGACTTCGCGGCCATGCGCCGGGCGCTGCTCTCCGTGCCCAACGTCAAGGAGGTGGTGCCCATGGGGCTGTCGGGCGCCATGGTGCCGGCGGGCAACACGGTGGACGTCATGCTGGAGCGGCTGCGCGAGCTGGTGCGCCGCCAGCAGGCGGGCGAGGAGGTGCGGGCCGCCATCGAGTCGCAGAAGGATCACGTGCGCCAGACCGTGAAGGTGCTCGCCGCCGACTTCGCCAACGTTGGCAAGATCCTGACCGACAAGGCGATCACGTCCGACGANNTGGCCAGTGACGCCGACATGCTCTTCTTGCGCTACATGGGCACCGATCCGGCGGCCTTCGCGCGCTCGTTCGATCGCATGAAGATCGTCGACGGGACGACGATTCCCCCCGGCCGGCGCGGGTTTCTCTTCTCGAAATGGATCTACGAAGAGCAGGTCAAGCTCAAGACCGCGCATCGCCTCGACCAGATTCATGACGCCGTCACCAAGCAGGGCAAGACCATCGCGGGTGACCCCGATCTACAACGCCTGGTCAGGCTGAACACCACCGAGGTCAAGGAGATCATGCTCCAGCTCGACGGACAGCAGGTGGCCGCGTTCCGCGCCAAGCTCGGCAAGGAGCTGGACAGCGGCAATTCCGACGTCAGCGCCCTGCTGGCCGAGTTCTTTCGCGTCGACGACGGCAACCTCGAACGTCGCTATCGCTTCTTCTACGACGCGCTGGCACCGTCGCTGACCCTCTACCGAGTGCGCGTGGG
>PNBO01000307.1 GCA_003136095.1 Myxococcales bacterium | reverse complement strand
CGCGACATGCCGTGCGCCGCGCCGGACTCCAGCTTGCGCAGCTCCGCCAGTACGCGCGCGGCCACCTGGGCCAGGCCGGGCGCCAGCTCCTGCGCCTGCTCGTATTCCGTCACGTCGAGCGCGTCCTCGGCGGTGGCCATCGCGGTCGCCGCGGCGCTGCGCCGGTGTGGCTGATAGGGCTTGATGCCCACCCAGGGCGGCGGCATCAGCTCCGAGTAGGCGGGCAGCGGNNNGGTAGCGTCCGCGCATGTCACAGCCGGAACGGTGGTCGGTATCCTGGAATGGCTCCGACGGGCAGCTCGAGGCCCGCGAGCCCACGCGGCCCGAAGTCGAAGCCGCCGCCGCCCGCTTGTCGGGCTGGTACAACGAGGAGCACAACCGCTCCATGATGTCGAACGACGAGGAGATGGATCCTGACGACGTCGGCGACCACTTCGACAGCGTGTGGAAGGAAGGTGGGCGCAATTTCCTGCTCTACGCGGAAGGCCGGCTGATGGGGGACGCGGATCTGCGCCACGTCGACCCCGCCACCCACACCGGCGAGTTCGCCATCCTCATCGGCGAGCGCAACGTCCAGGGCCGCGGCTACGGCACGCGCTTCGCGCTCATGCTGCACGCCCTCGCCTTCACGGCGCTCGGCCTCGAGCGCATCTACGTTTCGATCATCCCGGCCAACCGCGGCTCCCTGCGCCTCTTCGAGAAGCTCGGCTACGAGCGCGATGACAGCCCGGCGGCCCGTTCCTACATCGACGAGGACGACGACGTCACCATGTCCTTCGGCCGCGGCGACTTCCTGCGCCTGCACGGCGACACCGCCCGCCAGCTCGTCATCGCGCGCCGCCCGCCCGAGGACTCGGCCTTGCCCTGAAGCCTCCGCGAGTGGCAAGATCGCGGTCGACAGATGCAATCAAGGATGCACGGTTGGTGTCTCAAAGTTGTCCCAAGACCAGGCGGGTTCCTTGGAGCCATCCGATGATCGTTTTCCACACCTACTTCCGATGGAGCCTTCTCGGGCCTTTGGCTTTGCTCTCCGGGTGCATCGGCATGCGGACCCCGCTGGACGACGCCGCAAGGCCAATCCGCGACGGTGCCAATTCGACCGTAGCGGCCTGCGGGAGCACGCTGAGCATCGACACCTCGCCAGCGCAAGCGGACATCCTCATCCTGCTCGACAGATCCGACTCGATGATCTGGAGCCTCACTTCGGACTCGAACTGTGCCGCTGGCGCCGTGAACTGTTCCTCCCGGGCGGCCGCGGTGGTACCCGCCGTGGATGCCATCGTAGCCGACAATCCGGACATCCATTGGGGCCTCGAGCTCTTCCCGACCCCCGGTGCCACCGCTTGCGGCGTTTCGAGCACGCCTCAAGTTGGCATCAGCTCCGACTCGGCGTCCGCGATCAAGTCACAGCTGGCGTCGTTCACGACATCCCTCTCCACGCCGACGGCATCGGTCATCAACGCCGCCACCGCCTATCTCAAGAAGGTCAATGATGCCAACAACAAGGCCATTCTCCTGGCCACCGACGGCCTGCCGAACTGTCCCAGCGGGCAGAACTGGACGATCGACGACATGACCGGCGCCGGCAACGCCGCGACTGCCGCCAAGAAGGCCGGCTTCCCCGTGTACGTGATCGGCATCGGCCCGAGCGTCGGCAATCTCAGCAGCCTGGCCCAGGCGGGTGGCACGGGCAGCTACTATCCCGCGACTTCGATCACGGAGATCAACAGCGCCTTGAAGTCGATCGCCAAGGTGGTTACCTTGACCTGTACGTTCAAGGCAAACACCATCCCCCCGGACAGGGATCTTGCCACCATCTATATTGACAACCGCCTCGTCCCCCAGGACGACAGCAATGGTTGGATGTTCGACCCGGCCGATGCAACCTATTCGACGGTTGTTCTGACCGGGACCTACTGTCAGAGCATGTTGGCCGGCCTGACCTCGCAGGTTCAAATCGTATTCGGCTGCCTGGACGCCTAGCCACCAGACGTATTGCCGCGAGGGCAGAGAGCCATCATTCGGATCTCCGAGCGCAGCGAGAAACCTCGGCAACTGGTCCCTCAGCTTGTCGCGCTTCGGTCCCATGGACGTCGAATCGTCGATCATGAACGCGAGATCGACCTTCCGGGTCGGCTGGGCCACGAAATCGTCCAGTCGAGTGTAGCCGGGGGCCACGCAACTATTGGGCGTCGGCTCGGAAGACAAAGGCGACGAGGTGCAGGCGAAAAACAGCAGGGCCGGAGAGCATCGGCAGGCAAGCGAGCTTGCGCCGTGAACGGTCCTGCTGGGCATGAGTGCCTCCCCGACTTCGCCTCACGGCGGGGGGATGGGTACGAAGAGCGCTACCGGCGAACACCAAGCCGTCATCGGAACACCTCCAGTCGCTTTGTCTGGAAAGTGTCCCGAGCGCCGCAGAAATGATCACAAAGCCATGAGCAGCCCGACCGCGCTACGCACGGCCCACGCATCGGCGAGACTGTCGGTCATCACCCCAGGGCGGGTCGCCAGCGAGGTCACTCGCCCACCCGACGCCTGCAAGACCAGCCAGGTCCCCCGCCGCAGCGACAGGCGCACGCCGGCGTGCGCGTCGACGAGCAAGCTGGCCACCCGGTAGGTGTCGGTGATGGAATCTCGGGTCCAGTCGACGTACGCGAGTAGGAACTGCACACCGACAGTCATGCCGAAGTAGGGATTTGCCCACCACGACGGCCGGCCGAGGTCGCCGAGGAGCCCCACGGCGCCGGCGAACGTCCATACGCGCGAGCGCAGCCCGTCGTCCGACGCGCGTTCCCCCGGGACCATGGGCCACAGGCCGTGCGCAACCAGGCTGATGCGCGGGGACAGGCGGTGATGACCCATGAGCAGCAGGTGGCTGGTAATTCCCGTGCGCCCGGTGACGTAGCCGAGCGCCGCGGTCACGCCCAGGCGGTCCGGCCGCCGATCCGACGAATCGCCGCTGGCGGGCGCGGCGCGGCCGGCGGCTTCGCCGGCCGGGGCGGCAACGGGTGGCGGCTGTGACGCGATGGCATCGACCCAGGAGCCACCTTCCTTCGCCTCGTCCTCGTCCTCGGTCGGCACGCGCAGGCGCTCGACCAGCGAGATCCACTGCCGGCGGCGGGCCAGGCGGTTGTCGCGATCGACGGAGTACTCGCCGTACACGCGCAACCGTTTCCCGTCGGGCGAGGCCGCCAACACCACCACGCTCTTGCCGTCCTCCGCGAGCAGGAT